>JBAYGM010000009.1:0-14940 GCA_041666705.1 Candidatus Altimarinota bacterium
CATTATTTCCTTTTTCAGCGGCCTCAACGGCTTCATCAACAAACAAATGTTCCGCATCAAAATCTTCATTTTTTACCTCTCCTTGAATTTTTCTTTCAAGCCAATCTTGCGCAGTTTCCGTAGCCGCTTTTTGAAGAATTTCTTCATTCGTAGGCTCTTTTTCAGCGATTTTTTCCGGCGCTGCTTTTTTAGGTTCAGCTTTTTCCTTTTCTTCAACCGCCTTTTTCTCGCTATCCTTAACTTTAAATTTATCTCCATTAAGAATCGGCACGTGTTTTCCTGCCTCATCTACAAAATCTTTTTTACCAGCATCCCACGTCGCCTCGATTTGTTTACCATCTTTTTTCGTTATGGTAAGAACTTTGCCATCTTGCATTGCTTCCGGACACACATATTTACAAACATCTTGAAGTCTAAGCGAGGCCTCATTCTTACCATCAGTACCTTTAAATTTTATCTCGCCGGCATCTTGTTTATATTCATAAAAATCATTATTAAATTTCGCGTCATTGTTTCCATCTTTTCCAGCTTTTTCCATCGCTTTCTCGAAATCTTCACGAACTTTTTCCTTATTAATTTCTCTCTTTTCTCCGCCTTTATCTGCCGCTTTAGCCGTTCCAGTTTCAACGCCTTTTCCAGCATTAGGATCAACTGAAGCGCTTGGTTTGCCACCATTGAATAATGCATCATCTAATTCTTGAGGAGTGCCCATTGCCGCATTTTGACCGACGGCTTCAGTTGTTACATACCTTCCATGGATGTCCCTTGTATGCATGCGTTCTGTACCGACAGCACTTTTGGAATGCATAACGCCATCTTCTTTCCAATAAGCGATTCCATCTGTAATTATTCCTCCATTATATTCTCCGCTATCCAAAGCCTCTTCAATCGTTGATAATTTTTCATTGTTTTTATTTTCCATGTTAACTTTATCTTCTTCAAGAACGGCCTGTACTATTTTATCGGATTTGTTTACATTTTCAGCCGCTGTGTCTCCAATTTCCGCTTCAACTTTAGCTTTTGCATCCGTTCTCGCAGCCTCCTTTTTATCATCCTTCTCTTTGGTAAGACCATCCAATAGCGCAACGTAACTATCTTTAACTACTTCAAGAGCCTTCATTTGTTCTTCAACAAATGCCATATTTTCAGCAGAATTTTGATCGAGATATCCCTTCGCAGAAAGATCTTGGATTTTAGCATCAAGCTTAGCTTTTGCCTCACTATATTTCTTATCAATATCTTCTTTAGTAAGAGCTTTGCCTTTTTCGCCCATGTCTTTATCAAGCCCTTCCACAACATCTTTCGCCTCCTTCTTATAGTCTTGTGAATCCTGTCTATCAGGCACGTCTAGCCCTTCCGCCCCCATATAAACGAGCCTTTTAGGTTTGCACAAATCTTGATTTAAGAAATTTAACAGCATTTTGACTTTTTATTTTTGTTTTTACGCCAAAATATTCCTAGGGCGTGCTACTTTTTAACAATTTATCCATTTCATCATCAGCGTCTTCTATTCCGGCTTTTCCTTTATCGTCTTTAGCCTCTTCAACTCCGTTTAATTTTAATTTCGGATATTTAGATGCCATGCTTATAAGCAAACCTTTAAGGTTCTTTACATCGTCATACTTTGGAGTGGACGCATTTGAATCGCCCAAAACCTTATCTATGTTAGCGTCTTTTGCATCTGCCATTGCCGCAACATCATGCTGGTAAGCGAGGTAGTCAGCATCATTGCCGTCTACGCCTGTTGCAAGCAATTGGAATTGAGACTTAATTGCATTGATGTAAGCTTTTTCCGCATTTGCCCATTTCAATTTGTCTTCAAACTTTTTAACTTCTTTATATCCATCAATTGCCACGTATTGTTTAAGGTCTTCTACTGGCGTTGATCCGTTGATGTTTACGTTTATATATTTGTTCATTTCAACATGAATTTGTTTTGTAAAAGCTGGATATTTACCACTAGTACTAAAGTCTTCAAGTCCAACGGCAATATAATCCAAAGCTTCTCTAGCATTTATCTCAAGCTGCATTCGTTCAACGCGTTCAGTTGTAGCCTTTGCTTCTTTGTCAGTCGCAAGTCTTACCTTATCTCCCTTTTTCAAATCAAGCTTGTCATTTGCTCCTTTGCCGTCATAATAAAGCCAAAAGATTCTCATTTCCGGATTGCCGCCAGCGGCTCTTTCCACAACGTAAACTTGATCTTTTTCAATGCCTACAAGAGAAGCGATTTTATCCGCATCAAAGGTCCCATCGGAATCGATTGTTGTAACTAAAGGCCTGTTTTCGACTTTTTCCGCAGGTTGTCTGGCCGGTTTTTCCGCAGGTTGTCCAACAGGTTGTCCCGCAGACCTCTTAGCCCTCTTGCTAGCTCTTTCTTCAGAATCACGAGCTATTGTTTCTTCTGCTCTTTTCATAGTGTCTTCATGAAACTTAGCTCTTTCCGCAGCTGCTCTCTCCGCGGTATCATCATGTTCAACAGCACGTTTTTGTTCAGCAAGTTTGGCTCCGACAGCTTTTCCGAAATATTTTCCAGCAAAAAGAATTTGTGCAAAATGCAGCCTATCTTCATCCTCTATTTTTGAAACACCGGATGTCTGTAAGAAGGTATCCACAATGTCTTTTGCAATAGTGTGAGCGTCATTATAAGATTTTTCATCAAAAGCATCTTTGCCGGTTTTGCCGGTTTTATCCAATCCCTCAAGGACAGATAATGTAAGCATCTCGGTGACAGCGTCAGCATTTTCTTTAGTCAAAGCATTTATTTTATACTCGTTCATTCTTGCAACGATTTTGTCTACAGAGGCTTTATTATCAGGGCTTTCTTGATATTTCTTATCAAGCGCCTTCGCAATTTTATTAGGATTTTTATGATATTTCTTTAAGAAATCATCCGGCGTCAAAACTTCACCGCCTGCTCTTTCAATGATTTTGTTAAAATTAAATTTTACATTATCAGCATAATTTTTAGCCGTATAATCTTCGGAAAATTTATTTGCAAGACCTTCCTCGACTTGATATTTGAAACTATCAATGTTTGACTGCGTGGCTTTTACACGTTTACCGATTTCTTCTTTATGCGCGCCATGATAGTTGTTTAACAGTTCGTCGAAAAGCGCTTTAGATGCATCAAGTCTTGCAAGCTTTGTCTGTTTTTCCGCTTCTATTTTTTCGGCAATTACCGGCTTTTCGATCTTCGAGAATTCATATCCGCTCTTGATAATGACGTGCTTGCCGTTTTCATCGACAAAGTCATTTCCAACAAGACGCGCATTAACAGATTTTCCATTAGGACCAGGGCTTGTGACTTTTACGCCGTCTGCGAAATTATCTGTCCAAAGTGATTTTGGCAAATCAACAAGTCTGATATTTTGTTCAGCTGCGCTATTTGCAAATGTGATTCTCCACGTTGTAGGAACTTTTTCTTTTCCAACGCCCATTTCGTCTTTTCCATGTAAACCCTTGTACCCTTCAGGCGTATAACCTTCAAGAAAATAATACTTATTCTTATATTTATCTTTCCCTTGAAGCCCTGAAACAGCTTTGCGAATATTTTCCGGACCTTTTTTGCCTTTATCGTCCGGTTTTTCGGGATCGTCAATAATAACCTGTCTTCCGGGATTGGCATCCAAAGTTTCGTAGTTACCATCCGCATCAATTGGATGCATGTGTTCGCCTTGTATGTCTTGTGAGCGTAAAATTCCATCTTCTTTCCAATACGTCATGCCGCTAGGTGTAACAATTTTTTTGCCGTCCATGCCGCTCATGCTAAGAGCTTTATCGGCTTTTTCCAAATCCCAGTCACCGTCTCCTGCAGCAACTTTTTCCGCAATAAGCTCTTGAAGATCATCGTAGTTTTCAGCTGTGTATACGCCATTTTTCTCAGCATATCCTGTCCATGTGCCACCTTTGCCACCAACGAGATAACCTTCGGCGCCATGTAAATACAAAGTTCCATCAGCATCCTGAATTCCAAAATAATCAGGTAATTTACTGAGATTTTTGTCAATTGAAGCAAGATTTGCATTTCTTGCGGCCTCTGCAGCATCTGCAACTTCTTCAGAAACACCGCTTCCGCCAGTTACAGCTTCGGTTGTTTTGTAATTTCCGTGTACGTCTTTTTCATGCATAAATTCTTGACCGACAGCATTTTTGGAATGCATGATATCATCTTCTTTGAAGTATTTGACTCCATCAACAATCATTCCTGATGGATATTCTCCTTTATCCAAAGCTTCTTCGATTGCTCCAAGTCTTTCATTTTCCGCCTTCTCATTTTCAAAGTTATATTTTCCAATAACGGCCATAACTTCTTCAAATTGATCCGGCGTAACGGACTTTTGCAATTCCGCCATAACGTTTTCAAACTCGCTTGGGACAACGGATTTTCCGCTTTCATCAAGGCTTGAAACGTGTTCTGTTCTACCGGTTGCCTTATCCAGCATTTCGTCTAATTCCGCGACTGTTCCGGGTCTTTCAGACGTACCGGTTTTTAACTCTTTTTCAGCAACATACTTTTTGACTGCATTCAAAACCTCCTGGAACAAATCAGGTTCAACGGACTTTTGCAATTCCGCCATAACTTCTTCAAATTGATCCGGAACTTGAGATTTCCAGTCATTGTGATCCGGTACGGCATCAGCAGAAACAATATCAGCTTTATTAATTTTGTATTTTCCATATGCGTCTTTTGAATACATAAATTCATTGCTTGTGGATATATTTATTGAATACATAATTCCATCTCTTTTGAAGAAAAGAAGGTCTCCATCTTCAACAGGGAGCTCGACTGAATTGCCATTAGCATCAAGATGTTGATCCAATTGATCTTCAATTTCAGTAAGTCTTGTGTCTCTTGCTTCCTTGCTTTCAAGTTTCGCTTTTACATCAGCGTCCAAAGGAAGTTCACCCGGTCCTTGCAAGTCTTCCATGACTTTTTCAAATTGGTCTTTTGCAACGCAAACAGACAGATTATTAACTATAGAATTTCTCAAATTAGTCAAAGATGTGCGTGCCGCATCTGCCGTTTTTGATAATTTACCTTTTAATTCAGATAATTTCATATCAAGCTGAACAATAGCTTCAACGGCAAATTTCTTTAATTCCGCATAATCTCTTTGTGCAATAACCAATGAATCATGTCTTGTTTCAGGATGTTCAATAGCTTTTTGCAAGTCTTTCATAACAACATCAAATTGATTTGGTATGCGTGTGACAGGCTCAAATTTTTCTTTTACATCCGCAATCAATTTTTTAAGACCTTTTGCTTCTGCGGAATTTTCAAGCGCAGCAAGCGCGCTGTCAAATTTACCTTTCAAGTCATTGACGGCTTGTGAAGACGTTTCCTTTAATTTTGCGAAACCTTTTTGGGCATCAGCAAGCGCATCAGGGGTATATTCCGTTTTTCCATCTAAACCGGCAAGCATTGCATCAAGATCCGCAGGTGTTCCTGCGTCAACTTTTGTGCCTGTCGCAGTCGCTCCAACATCAACACTGCCACCTTTTGCTTCGCCGCCACCAAGCAATTCATCCATTTCCGCGTCAGCTGCACCTGCGCCTGCTGTGTCAGTTGCGTCAACACCAGCTTCTTTAAGCCCGACTTGAGCTTTTTTTGCAGCCGCTTTTTTTTGCTGTTCGCGTGATGCTTCCAATGTTGCGCGCGATTTTGAATATTTTTCTTTAACAGCTTTAAGTGCATTAATTTGCTCATTGGCAAATTTTGAAAATTCCTCTTGTTCGTCAAAGCTTCCCGCGGTTGCTTCAAGAGTTTTAGCTTTTTCTTTTATAGCTTTTTCCGCATCGTTGAATTTCTCAGTAATTTGGGCTTCAGTAAGGTCGAGGTTTTTAGCACCTTCCTTAAACTGATCAACTACAGCTATAACTTCTTTTTGCGCTTCAGCGCTAGCTTCCCCCGCCATAAAAGCCAGTCTTGCCGGCTTAAACAGTTCGAGGCTGAATTGATTCAAGAGTGTTTTTTTCATTTTATTTTTGTTATTTATTTATTTATTTTTTATATTAAGTTTTTTATTTTATCATAATATTATACATTATTTTTCAAATTTTATCAAGAATTAAGCTTTGCATAATCCTCTTCTATTTTATCCGGGTTGTTTTCATAGACCTTTACAACGCCTTTCATAAATTCAACCGCAAATTTTTCTGGTTCTACGCCAATAGCGACAACCTTATCAGAGCTAAGTTCTTTTATTTTTTCATTAACGGCATGCTCCAAGATTTTAGCCACCTTATCTCCATTTTTAGGTATTTCAGTTAAATAAGAAGCTAAAAGATCAGGGTCTTTAGTTTCCTTTTTGAGCCTTGCGACGACCTGCTCCATCTTTACTTTATCAGCTGATTCAGTTGCATTTTCCGCTTTATACGCAGGAGCGGGTGCTTTTGCTTCTTCAGGCTTATATTGTTTTGCAACAAGTTCAAGCCTGTCTTTTATATAATTTTTAGCATCATCGTATTGTTTTACAAGAAGATTGGCCATAACGACTTCTACATATTTTCCCTTTATTTTTTCCAGTTTTCCACTAATGTCATTTAAATCTTCTTTAATAAAATCCTTGATGCCTTCTTCGGCTTTTGCGCGAAGATTTTCCGGTACATCTTTAAGATAATCATTGATGTTCACTTTTTTATATTCGTCCAAAACTGCTGTCATAGCTTTTTCAGCAGCGCTTCTTTTACCTTCAAGATATACAATATGCCCATTAACAACGCTTTCAACGCTGGATTCATCGGCCAACTTTATATCATAATTTTTGTCGTCAAGTTTTATTGTTGATACTTCACGCAAGCCTTTAATAACATTTTCTTCTGTTGCAGAAAGATGTTTTTTGCTAAATCTGTCAGATGTAAATTTGACGAGTTCATTTGAAACATTATTTCCTTCACCGACTGCGCCGATGGCCTCACCTATAAATAGACGTTTTGCATCCGATGTGTTCTCTTCATCCACTTCACCATGGATCTTGATTTCAAGCCATTCTTGGAGAGAGTCTTGGAACGTTTGCTTCATCATTTTGTCGATTTGCTCTTCTTCTGTGAGCACTTTTTCAGGCGCTTTTTCCGCTTTCGGTTTTTTATCTTCTTCGTCTTTTTCCGGAGCTTTTTCTTCCTTAACTTTAAATTTTTCTCCACCAAAAATTGTTACATGTTTTTCATTTTCATCGATGAAATCCTTTCTGCTTTCATTCCATTTTGCTTCAATTTTTTTACCACCTTCTTTCTCTACAATAAGGCATCCGCCTTCTTTCATGATTTCAGGGCAAATGCATTTGCAAATATCACAGAGTCTAAGTGAAAGCTCACATTGATCATTTTCAAACTTAATTTCACCCGTTTCTTTATTGTATTCGTAGAATTTATTTTTATATTTATCAAATTCACCTTTTTTTGATTCTTTTTCCAAACCATTGCGAATATCTTCTCTGCTTTTTTCATTTGAGTGTTCGCCGCCACCCGTGCTGCCATTTTCAACGTTTCCGCTTGTGCCGGTCGTTCCGGGTTCAACAGGAGCATTGCTTGAAGTAGGTGATTCAAACTTATTTGTCCCGAAATTATAAACCACGCAAGTTTTACCGCCATCAGTCGTGCGCTGAATTTGCTCACCGACTTTTCGATATCCATAAGTTGTTTTGTCATCTGAAACAGGGAACTGATCTGCAGGGTAAAGAGTTCTGTCAAAAGTTGTTGGGACCGACCATGCATCGGTAATTCCCGCAAGCATATTTTTCTTTTCCGTTGCTTTAAGTTCTTTTTCCGCATCAGTTTCTTGAGGTTCAACCGGTGCTCCGGAAGCCTTACCTTCACTTTTGGATTCCCCAAGCCCCGCGATCTTTAGAGGAGGGACTTCTTCATCTCCCATCAACTTCTCAGGGTCTTCAAGCTCAACTATATTTATCGGAACAAATTTATTTGTGTCTTTATTGAAGACGTAATAACCATCATCGTCTTTACATATATTTCCATCTTTATCTATTTTAAATTTGCCTTTTTCGTTTGCATCCGGAATTTCTTGCCATCTTCCCGGATCTTCCCTTAAATAAAATTCATATAACTTGGCTTTTGCCGCTCCGATTTTTTTATCCATAGGAGGGGTTCTGGTTTCACCGGCCGCTTCTTTCCATGCATCCGGCGTGTCGATAAGAGCTATAACGAAAGATTTTTGTCTATTTATAGCGTCAGCTTGATCCTCTTCAGTTCCGCCTTCTATTATAGAGTTAAGTTCTTTCAATTGTTTTTCAGCGGAATCAAGTCGGCCTTTAACGTATTGCTCATAACGTTTTAAAGTATCCGGATCATCTCCAAAGATTTCTTTAGCGCCATTTACAAGTGTTGCAACGTAGAATCTATCATTCATTGAAATAGGCGCTTTCGTTTTTAAATAATCAGCATTCAAATCTACGCCTGTCGATTTTGCGATTCCTTCAAGGTGGATGCTTTGGTTTCCCCAACCACTTTCTTTTCCACCTTCAATATAAGCTTTTCTAAGAGCCGTTGTGATTTCAGCTTTGGATTTGCCTAATTTCACCATAGCTAAAACAAAGCCAGCGGTTGCAGAACGTGCATCATTTTTATAGTTCGTGACAACTTCATCAGCATCGTCTTCATCTGCACTAAAATCTCCTTCCCATTCCATATCGTTTGATAAGGTTGAGAGACCGCCTTCAATTCCGCCTATTACGCCACCAACGCCAAGGCCACCAGCGCCAAGTATGCCAGCACCAACGGCTGTGCCTACAAATGGGACTGCGCTTCCAATTACCGCACCGGTTGGAGCAGCAAGAGCTGCGCCACCGACCGCACCACCGGCGGCTCCCATGCCAACCTGTTTCCAGAAATCTCCGGTGATCAAATCCGTATCATTTAAATACGTATTAACTTGAGCAATTAATGGGTCTATCTCTTTAGGAGCTACAATCTTTTTTCCTTCTTGTTTCGCTGCAAGTCTTTGAAGATTTGCTTTAGATTCATTGAGTTTATTAATTTGATTTTTCAAAGCGGTTTCATATTTTGATTCAAGAGCGCCGTCACCAACTTTATCAGTTTTTGCTTTTGCTTTATCAGCAGTTTCCGTAGGCGCAGGAGTGCTCGTTGGGGTAGAAGTAGGGGCCGTTACCATAGAAACTGGCGCAGCTGCTGGAGTTGCAGTAGGCGTATTCGTATCCATTTTTTGTGTAAGGACTACGGGTGCACTTGCTTGTACAGTAGGTGCATTTGTCTGTGCAGTAACCGACGTAAGTGTTTGTTTTTTTGCCGCTTCTTCTTTAGCTTTTCTATTGGCTTCAAGAACTGTACGCGTGGTGATATATTTATTTTTTACATCATCAAGTTTTTTAACATATTCATCTCTAAAATTTGCTGGTATTTCTACGTTATTTCCGGCAAAAGGGACTCCGCTATAAGGAGTTGGAGCAGGATATCTCAAAGCATGAATTTTTTCATCAAGTTTTTTTACAGCTTCTTCATGAACTTTTTGGAGATCAGCGTCGCTAATAGGGGCCGTGGATTCGCCGAGTTTTTTCTGAAATTCATCCACGATTTCTTTTGCAGCTTTTTGGCTTTGAGATTCTTGAGGCGCAGCATGTTCATAAACATTTCTTGCCGCCTTAAAAAGTTTTGTTTCTAATTGATTGAAAAGAATTTTTGCACTCATGTTTTTTTGTTTTATTTTTTATTTTTATATATAAATTTTTATTTTTCGTGCTTAATTTTTTACATATCTTTCAGCAAGTCTTCCGCCTTCTGATCATCTTTTTTTGTTGCAATTTCTTCCACTTTTTTATTCAAATTTCGGACAATACTATTTGATGCCTGTTTAAGTTCGGTCAAATAATCTTGATACGCTTTTGCGCTTTTTTCCATGTACTCTTGTTCGGCTTCCGCAAACTTTTTTTGCTCTTCAGCGAGTGTATTAAACACCTTCACTTGTTTGGCTTCCCCTTGCGCCAAAACCGATGTCATAAGTTTATCTTTTAGAACACCCGGAAGCATTTTTAATGCCTCGGATTCATTAATCAAAATGATTAAATTTTCTTTTGAGAACTGCATGTTTTGACCGGCTTGTGCCATAAGTTTTTGTGTTTATTTTCGAATATATCAAATAATTATATCACGAAAAGCGAAGTCTTGCAAGTCAAATATATCCCTCGAAATACCTTCGCCCCCGTGTTAAAATCAGAACATGCATGAAATAAAACTAAAATTAGATGAATTAACGAGGCAAATCCGTAAAGCCGGTGCCGCAATTGATATGGTTGGCCTAAAACACCGTTTAATCGAACTGGAGACCCTTATGCAAGAAGAGGGATTTTGGAATGACCAAAACAAAGCAAAAGAGATTTCCGAAGAAGCGAGCGGAGTAAGACGTGAAATTGAAGATTGGGGAAGTGCGATTGATGATTGCCATACTTTGGAAAAAATGTTTGCAGACGTTGATATAGAAAATGACACAAAAAGCGCTGACGAGTTCAAAGAAATGGTTGAGGCTCTTGAAAAAAAATGGCACGCGCTTGAAATAAAGACTTTTTTAAACGGCAAATACGATAAAAGTAATGTGATTTTGGCGGTACACGCAGGAACCGGCGGAAAAGATGCGCAAGATTTTGCATCAATTTTACTTCGAATGTATATGCGATACGCGGAAAACAATGGATGGAAAACTGAAATGATGGATGAGTCTTTGGGTGAAGAAGTTGGTCTAAAAAGCGCAACAATCAGCATATCCGGAGAATTTGCGTACGGCTATTTGAAAGGCGAAAACGGTGTCCATAGACTTGTAAGGCACAGTCCTTTTAATGCAAAAAATACGAGTGAAACTTCATTTGTTTTAATTGAGGTTTTGCCTGAAGTTCCGGAACCGGATTCAAGTGAAATCAGAAAAGACGATATTGAGTTTGAGGCTTTCAGAAGCGGCGGGAAAGGTGGTCAAAACGTAAACAAGGTTTCAACAGCAGTTCGTATAAAACATGTTCCAACAGGGTTGGTTGTAAAATGTGAAAGTGAAAGAAGCCAACTCCAAAATAAAGAGCGCGCAATGAAAATGTTGCACGCGAAGCTGGTTGACATGAAAGAGCGAGAACAGGCCGAACATCTATACGATTTAAAAGGCGGTAAAACTGAAATGTCATGGGGAAATCAAATCAGATCATACGTTTTGCATCCATATAAAATGGTAAAAGATCACAGAACCGAATATGAAGAAAATAGCCCGGAAGCTGTATTTGACGGCCAAATAGAGGGGTTTATAGAAGCCGAACTCAAAAAGAAATTATAAAAATGGCAAAATTAAAAATATTAACAGGTGCGGACAATAAAATTTTACGGACAAAATCCGTGGAGGTGAAGCATGTTACAAAAATCGCAAAATTGATTAAAGATATGAAAGATACGCTTGATGCAAAAGATCTTGGACTTGCCGCTCCGCAAGTCGGTGAAAATGTAAGAATTTGTTTAGTTCGACTGAACGCTTCCACGAAAAACGAAGCCTTAGTTCTAATGATAAATCCGGAAATTATTGGTATGGGTAAAGAAAAGGAAATTGGCGAAGAGGGATGTTTGAGCCTTCCGGGCCTTTGGATAAATGTCGAACGCGCAAAGAAAATAACTGTAAAATTCTTGGATGCAAAAAATAAAGAACAGATTTTGATGCTCGAAAGACTGAATGCTCGAGTGGTTCAGCATGAAATTGATCATTTAGACGGGATTTTGATGGTTGATAGAGCGGTTTTTGACGCAAACGCAGGGCTAAAATAGGCTCAGTAAATCATACCGCCTTGTATTGTGCCTCTGTCCCCGATTTGCTAAACTAAGCCATATATAAGAAACGTCCCTATGTCTACAGCGCGCAAAATTCTCTGGAACGTCGTTTCTCAAGTTCTCGGTAAACTCGGGATCGCTTTGCTTAGCCTTGTTTCAATCAAAATCCTCACCGTTTATCTTGGCACAAAAGGTTACGGCGATTACACAATGATATACGAATTCTTGGCTTTCTTCGGCGTAATCGCAGACCTCGGTCTTTTCACAATTGCAGTTCGCGAAATGTCGCGTGATGAAGAACAAACCCCGATAATAATCGGCAACGTTTTATCCATGCGCACTTTTCTTTCAATCATCGCAATGCTCATGGCAATCATCAGCGTTTGGCTAATTCCTGCATACAAAGGCAGTTTAGTTCCAATGGGCGTATCAATCGCAGCAATCACGGTTTGGCTATCTTTAATTAATGGCTCTCTCACAAGCATTCTTCAGGTTCATTTAAAAATGCAATACGCATCTTGGACTATGTTTGTTGGCAAAATTGTTTCAGTTTTATACATGCTTTTTGTCATATTTATCGCATACAAAAATCCATCAGACACAAGTTTTATCCATCTTATTTTTGCAGGCAATATTGGCAATCTCGTCATGACGATTTACACATGGTATTACGCTTCCAAACTCGCAAAAATCCGTCATAGATTTGATTGGTATGTTTGGAAGAATGTTTTGATCGCGTCCGTTCCATATGGCATCGCGCTAGTTTTGAATACCGTTTATTTTCGCATCAATTCCATATTCATTTCTTTTATTCGCGGCAATGAAGAAGTCGGTCTTTATGGCGTCGCAATGCGCATTTTGGAAGCAATTTCAATCGTGCCTTTATATTTCATGAATGCCGTTTTGCCGGTTTTAACTCGTGCAATTAAAGAGCAGTCAGATAAATATCAAAAAATTATTCAGTATTCTTTTGAGTTTTTAACAATGGCAAGTTGGCCACTTGTTGCAGGTGGTTATGTTTTGTCTTATCCGCTCATTTTCATCATCAGCAAGCCGGAATTCATGAGCCGCGTAAGTGACGGTTTTTATGGTTCAGATTCCGCACTTCGCATTCTTTTATTCGCCTCTCTCTTTTCTTTTATAAATATTTTATTCCAATTTATTATTATTGCCGTTGGGAAACAGACAAAATTATTTTGGGTCAGTCTTATCGCCGTAATTGCAAATGTGTTAATAAATTTATATTCCGTTCCACGTTTCGGATTCCGCGGAGCCGCATTAACAAGCGTCATTTGCGAGTTTGTTATGACATGCGGACTCTTTTATCTTTCGCATAAATATCTCACATATCACTTTAAATATTGGGCAACAATCAAAGCTGCACTTTCTGCAATCGTGATGGGAATTATTATAAAACTTTTATTCGCACCTCTTTATTCCGTTATACAAAACTGGAGCGTATTTGTATTAATTGTGCTTGGCGGAGCCATTTATGTTGGCCTACTTATCGCAACAAAAACACTCACAAAAGATATGCTTAATATGATTCGTCGACCAGATAAGCAACCCGAAATGGTCGAGCGTTCCGAGCTTTCGGAATGATTAATTATATATCACGATGAAAATAATTATTCGATGCCAACTTATTTTATTAAGTATATTAACAGCTTCGGCAGCACTACTTGTTGTTCCGCAAATATCTTACGATCCGTTCGAATATCCGAAGGTATTATTTTTTATTATAACAACGGTTTTGTTTAGCGTTTTAACGCTTATTCATTGGGTTTATAGCGGTATGCATTTTTCAATTAAGCGCATGCCTTTGGAAATAAAACTGTTGGGATTAATTGTAATCGCCGAACTTTTTGCATTTATTTTTTCAGTCGATAAAGCGACCTCTTTAGTAGGTGCGTCTTATCGCTTCCAAGGGCTTATTATACAGCTAGTTGCAATTATTTATTTTCTGAACGCTGTTTATATTTTTCAAAAACTTGAAAATTCAGATCGTACAGATTTTTTTAAATGGCTAATTAGTATTTCCGTTATAGCCTCATGTTTAGCGCTTATCCCGTATTTTATCGATATTCGAATTTTCTCGCTTTCGAATTTCGGGAGTAGAGTTTATGGAACCCTCGGGAATCCAAATTATCTCGCTCTACTATTAATAGCAATCATTCCTTTTTTTGGTTTATTTTCAGAATTCAAATCCAAAATTTCACGCATTTTGATTGCTATCGGTTTGTTGATTACACTCATAACACTATTTTTGACCGGATCAAGAAGTGCTTGGGTTGCACTGATTTTTGGTTTACTGATCGCATCTATATTAGTTGTAATAAAAAAGAAAAAATATAAAATGCTCGTGATCGTATTCGCAATAATTTTTATTGTAGTCGGAATTTTCACATTTCAGAAATATCAAAATACACAGATTTTTCACAGATTTTCAATGACAGAAGACAGCACTGGGTCGGTCACAACGCGTCTTTATTTGCAAAAAGCCGGCCTTGAACTTTTTATAAAGCATCCGATTTTTGGCATAGGCCAAGAAACAATTGCAGGCCAAATCGAGCCATATCTTCCGGAATATTTAAAATCAAACCACATTTTTTACATAGATCGTACGCATAATGAATTCCTTGATATTCTAGTTACGCAAGGCCTCGCCGGATTTATTGCGTACATGGTATTTTGGATTGTTTTACTTTGGAATGCGATCAAAAACTATTTAAACATACGCGACTCAAATGTGATTCATGAAAAAATTCTTCTTTTTGCAATTACTGCGATCATCGCAATTCACGCCAATTACGCTATGAATTTCGCAACAATTTCCGGAAATATTCTTTTATATTTATTTGCAGGTTATATCGTGGCTAATAAGATGTATAATAAAAATAATAATTTAAACAAATCAAAATGAAAAAAATCCTCATTTTAGTAACAGCTTTTGTTTTGCTCTTTACTGGGATCAGTGTAGGCTATGCCAGTTCTCCGGCGTCTTCAACTGCTTTGGTGCAGTTACCGGCACCATTGATTGCGCCATTCAAAGATGTAAAAACTACAGACTATTTTGCTCCATACGTAGACGCATTAAAAGCGGAAGGGATTCTCGGTGGATATTTAAACGGCACGTTCAAGCCCAGCGGCTCTTTAAACAGAGCTGAATTTGCAACA
>JBAYGM010000010.1:0-14759 GCA_041666705.1 Candidatus Altimarinota bacterium
AAACCCTGAAAATGTATTGGATTTTCCTTGCTTTATAGTACTGATAAATCAGTAGAATAAGGCTAGTCCACAAAGATATAAGAGATTTTATCTTGCGATAAAAGCTGGTACATCTTTCCGATATTTATTTTTTATCTTGCGATAAAAAAGTAGATATCATGTAGAAAGGCTTAGGGAGGAATCTCCTTTAACTGATTTGAATAATTCAAGAATAAAACTGTTTAAAGATTTTAGAGGTGAATTAAGTGTTAAAGGAGGTTTCTCCCTAAGAAAAGATGAATTTTTATTTTTGTTTTAAAGAACTTTTTTACTCTTCACATATATTATAGCACTAAATGAAAAATAATGCAAGGGTGATTTTTGCTTTTTTTTATGCGACAAATAAAGTAGAATTTTGCCATGGAAACAACTTTACTTATTGTGATTGGGTTAATTATCACAGGTGGAATCGCCTATTTGATTTTGCGTGGGCAAAAAACGGATGGGCTGGAAATGCTGAATCAGAATGTTTCGGAAAATCTTAAACTGATGATGAGTCAGATGAATGAGACTCGAAGAAGCGTTGATGAAAGATTAAAGGAAAATGCGCTTGTTCTTCAAAAAAATAATGAATCTATGGGAAGTCGCCTCGATAATGCGGCTAAAGTTATTGGAAATGTGCAAAAAGAGCTTGGGAAACTGGCAGAAACCACAAATACAATGATTGATATTGGAAAAGACATTTCTTCTTTGCAGGATATTTTGCGAGCGCCAAAACTCCGCGGTGGCATGGGTGAACTTTTTTTGGAAAATTTACTTGCGCAAGTTTTTATCGAAAAAAGCTCGTATTCATTGCAATATACGTTCAGAAGCGGTGAAAAGGTTGATGCTGCAATTCACCTTCGCGAGGGCATGATGGTCAGCATAGATTCAAAATTCCCTCTCGAAAACTTTAAAAAAATGATGGAAGCGCAGAATGGAAAAGACGAGAAGAAAGCCACGTCGTTCAAGAAACTGTTTTATACGGATGTGAAAAAGCACATTGATGATATTGCTAAGAAATATATTTTGCCTGAAGAAGGAACTTTGGAATTCGCTTTAATGTATATTCCTGCGGAAAACGTCTATTACGAAATCGCCACTAAGGATATGGATAATGAGAATAATTTGGCACAATATGCTTTGAGCAAAAAAGTAATTCCGGTTTCGCCGAATACTTTCTTTATTTATTTACAGACTTTATTGATCGGGCTTCGAGGGCTTCAACTTGAGAAAAACACAAAGGAAGTTTTGGCAAGATTGTCGCATTTGCAAACTGATTTTGGAAAATTTGCCGAAGAATATGAATTAGTTGGAACGCATTTGCTACACGCCAAAAGCAGTTATGAGAAATCTGAAAAAAGACTTGGGAATTTTCAGGAAAAGCTTGTTGGACTTGAGGGCGGAAGAGAACATAAAGCCTTAGAAACTTCAAAAAGCGCACAAAAAACCGAAATTCCCCTTTGAATTTCAAGCTTTTTCGTTTAGAATACATTTGTTTTAAATACGTATTTTTATTTTATGTCTGTAAAAATCGCCGACTTGGCGGAAAAATTAGGCTTAACCAGCGCTGAACTTAAGAAAAAGATGAAAGAATCCGGCTTTGATGTTAAGCCACAAACTCGCACAATCGACGAAGAGACCGCGGGACTTTTTGAGGCTGAATTCGGTAAAAAAGTGGAAGTTAAATTGGATAAAAAGAGTGATAAAAAAGCCGAAAAGAAAGTGGATAAAGAACCTGACAAAAAAATCGAGAAGGTTGAACTAGCCGAACCAACAACAGAAGCCGTCGAAGAAAAAGAACCTGAAAAAGTAGAAAAAGTTTATGAAGAAATTATAGACGAACAACTTGATCGTGAAATTATCAAAGCGCAAAGAAAAATGACCGCCGGCAAAGACATAAGATCAAAAAAACCTGAAAAACCCGTGTATCAACAACCGGTTGCAGCTCCTCAAATAGTTGATGGGTCAATTGAAATTCCAGATGTCATTTCTGTAAAAGAGTTTGCGGAAAAAACCGGACTTCCAGTCGCGAAGGTTATCGGTGAATTAATGAAGAATGGAATTTTGGCTAACATAAACCAACAGCTCGACTTTGAAACAGCGCAAATTATTGCGGATGATCTTAAAATCCTACTCAAAAGAAAAAGAACCAGCGCGTCTGCGGCAGATATTATGGAGGGAAATTTAAGTAGCCTTTTGAAAGAAGACAACAGCTCAGATATGAAAATAAGGCCTCCAATTGTTGTTGTTATGGGACACGTTGATCATGGAAAAACAAAACTTCTTGATAAGATCCGTTCTACAAAAGTTGTTGAAGGCGAAGCCGGTGGAATTACCCAAAAAATTGGTGCTTATCAAGTTGAACATAAAGGCAGAAAAATCACATTTTTGGATACTCCCGGTCACGAAGCTTTCACGGCTATGCGCGCTCGTGGAGCCAAAGTTACCGATATCGCGATCCTTGTTGTCGCTTCAGATGAAGGCATAAAACCACAAACGATTGAAGCCTTAAATCACGCAAAAGAGGCCGAGGTACCAATCATTGTTGCTCTTAATAAAATTGATAAACCTGAATCAAATGTTGAAATGGTTAAGGGGCAATTATCCGAATATGGTTTAATCCCTGAAGAATGGGGCGGAAAAACGATTATGGTGCCTGTCTCCGCAATCACAGGACAAGGCGTTGATACAATTCTTGAAATGGTTTTGCTTGTTGCGGATATGGAAAATCTTCGAGCAAATGCAAATCGCGAAGCCGTTGGAACTGTTATTGAATCCCATCTTGATAAAAGCTTTGGACCGGTCGCTAGCATTGTTGTTAATACCGGAACATTAAAAATCGGCGATAATGTCGTTATTGGATCCGTTTTCGGAAAAGTCAAAGCTATGAAAGACTGGAGCGGAAAAAATATCATTAGCGCAGGGCCATCAATGCCGGCTTCAATCGCTGGACTTTCAAAAACTCCTCAATCCGGAGATATTTTACACACTTTGCCGGATGAAAAAACCGCGCGTGAAAGAGCAATGCAAGTTGAGAACTTACTCAAAAGCAAATCGATGGCAAGCGGTCTTGGCAGTATCATCAGCCAAATTAAATCCGGTGCCCTCAAAACTTTAAAAATTGTTTTAAAAGCTGATTCAAAGGGTTCACTTGAGGCTTTAAAAGAATCTCTTGGCAAAATTCATAATGACGAAGTTGCATTAAAAATCATTCATGGAGCTATTGGGAATATAACTGAATCTGATGTTGTTATGGCTGGAGCAAGCCAAGGAATCGTGATCGGATTTAATACAATTGTCAGTTCACACGTTGCCAGAGTTGCTGAAATTCATGGAGTTGAGATTGCGACATATAATATTATTTATAAATTGATTGAAGATATACAGGGCATTTTGACCGGTATGCTTGAGCCTGAAATTATTGAAACTGTTCTTGGACAGGCGCAGGTTTTGCAAGTTTTCTTCAATAAAAAACAAACAACTATTGCGGGGTGCAAAGTTATTAAAGACTTAGTCAGAAATAAGGCAAAATTGCGCGTTATTCGAGACTCTAAAGTTATTGGCGCCGGTGAAATTCAATCGTTAAAAAAAGTCAGCGAAGCTGTAAATGAGCTTGGCGAAGGTCAGGAATGCGGTATTAAATATTTTGGTGACGTTATACTGCAAGTTGATGATATTCTTGAAGCTTATATTACCGAGAGACGCAAAAAAGAATTAAAATTAACATAATATGCGTTATTCAAAACTTTTCGGAAAAACAAAAAATCAAACTCCTCATGACGAAAATTCAGTTAATGCAAAACTGCTTTTACAAGCCGGTTTTATAGATAAGGTTTCTGCCGGAATTTATAACTTTTTACCTCTTGGACTTCGAGTTTTAAAAAATATAAATGAAATTATTCGCCAAGAGATGAATGCTGTTGATGGACAAGAAATTTTGATGCCATGTTTGCATCCAATTGAACTTTGGACAACAACGGGACGCGATAAAACAATGGATGAGATTTTATATAGAACTAAAGCCGGTGATAAAGAGTTTGTGCTTGGGCCAAGTCACGAAGAGACTGTCACTCCCCTTGCCCAAAGATTTACTGTTTCTTATAAAGATTTACCATTTTCGATTTATCAAATTCAGACGAAATTTAGAAATGAACCTCGCGCAAAATCCGGATTACTTCGCGGACGTGAATTTGGAATGAAGGATATGTATAGCTTTCATACTTCAGAAAAAGACTTGGATCAATATTATGATCGTGTGAAAGACGCATATCTTCGCGTTTATAAAAGATGCGGACTTACGGCTTATCCAATGGCTGCTTCCGGCGGAGCGTTCACGCAAAATTTATCTCATGAATTCGGAATTAAAACCGCTGCGGGCGAAGACACAATGATTGTTTGTAAAGAATGCAATGTTGCGCAAAATGCAGAAATTGTTGATGAAAAAAATAAATCGAAATGTACGAAATGTGGAAGTGATCTAATTGAAGAAAAAGCCGTTGAAGCGGGGAATATCTTTAAACTTGGAACAAAGTACAGCGAATCTTTTAATATGAAGTTCGTGGATGAAAATGGTAAAGAAAATTATGTGATTATGGGATGCTATGGAATTGGGACAACTCGTTTGGTTGGAACAATTGTTGAAGCCTCACATGATGAAAGGGGCATTGTCTGGCCAAAAACAGTTACTCCATATCAAGTCCATATGATTTCGATTGGCGCAAATGAAGATGTTATAAAAGAATCTGAAAATCTTTATAAAGAACTTATTGACTCCGGAATTGAAGTTTTGTATGACGACCGAAGTGAAAGTCCCGGCAAAAAATTCAATGACGCCGATCTGATTGGAATTCCTCTTCGAGTTATTGTCAGTGAAAAAACTTTGAAGGAAAAATCTGTTGAATTTAAAGAAAGAACCGGCAAAGAAGCGCGATTAATTACGATCAAAGACGCAAAACAAGAAATCTTAAATTTTTATAAATGAAAATTTTAATTTTAGGCGCGAACGGAATGCTTGGCCATGATTTGATGGAAGTTTTTGGTGCGGATAAAGCAAATTATGAACTGACCGGAGCAGACAAAGACACGCTCGACATTACAAATCCGGCTCAAATTGATACGTATTTTGATGAAAATAAACCGGAAATTGTAATTAATGCCGCGGCATATACTGCCGTTGATGACTGCGAAAAAAATGAAGATTTGGCAAACTTGATAAACGGCGAAGCTGTGCGGCTTTTAGCTAGAAAATGCAAACAAATTAATTCTATATTTGTCCATATCAGCACGGATTATGTTTTTGACGGTGAAAAAACCGGCGGATACAAAGAAGATGATGAAGTTGATCCAATGAACGCATATGGAAGATCGAAATTACTTGGCGAAGACTCTGTTCGCAAAGATTGTGATAAATATTACCTTATTCGCACATCTTGGCTTTATGGCAAGCACGGTAAAAATTTTGTAGATACCATGATCGCGCTTGCAAATGCAGGAAAAGTGCCACTTCGAGTTGTTGATGATCAACGCGGAAAACCAACTTATTCAAAAGATTTGGCAAAACATATCAAGCTTTTAATTGAATCTAATGCCGAATTTGGCACATATCATTTTTCGAATGAAAATGATGTGACTTGGTTTGATTTTGCGAAAGAGATTTTTTCCACTGCAAGTATGAATGTTGAAGTTTTGCCTGTAACGTCCGAAGAATTCCCAAGACCGGCAAAAAGACCTCACGTGTCAACCTTAATAAATACAAAATTTCCGCTTATGCGTGCGCATATTGAAGCATTAAAAGATTATCTTGGCGCAAAATAAAATTTGCGCTAAACTTTACGCGTAAAAACAAAATATGAAAGGAATAATTCTTGCCGGAGGAAGCGGCACGAGGCTCTCACCACTAACAAAAGTAACGAACAAGCATCTGCTTGCAATTTATAATAAACCGATGATCTTTTATCCTTTGCAGACACTTATTGATGCAGGAATTAAAGACATTATGATTATCACTGGTGACGAACACGCCGGCTCTTTCTTGAGACTTCTTGGTTCCGGCGAGCGTTTTGGATGCAATTTTACATATCGTGTCCAGGAAGGGTCCTTTGGTATTGCGCATGCTTTAAACCTCGCATCGGACTTTGTTGGCAATAACACCTGCGCCGTTATTCTTGGCGACAATATTTATGAAGATAATTTTGAAAAAGACGTTAAAAATTTTAAAGAAGGTTCTCATATATTTTTAAGGGAGATATCCGACCCACAAAGGTTTGGAGTTGCCGAACTTGATGGTGACCGTGTTATTAGCATTGAAGAAAAGCCAAAAAACCCAAAAACAAATTATGCGGTAACCGGATTTTATCTTTATGATAAAGACGTTTTTAAAATTATAGCCGACCTAAAGCCGTCCGCTCGCGGAGAATATGAAATCACGGATGTTAATAATCATTATATTCAAAAAAGCCTTATGCATGCCACAATTTTGAATGGTGAATGGACTGACAGTGGTACATTTGAAAGCTTATATAAGGCAAATACAATCGCTCGCAAAATCTCGCTTGAAAAAGGACATTCTTTAGAGCGCGAACACAATCCCGATGCATTAAAAAAGACTTCTGACCAGAAGATCCGATCAGAAGCCTTTTGATGAATTTCAAAATCTAAATTGTTCCAAATGACAAATTATGCAGCTTTTTTCTCGTCGTCTCCTGTTGTGAAAACGCTTGCGAATAACACCTGCTTTCCCAGTTCGTTTAATCTCCCTTTGTGCAGTTCATCCATCAGAGCAGTAACAAAGTCGCAACCAAAAGTCGTTTGGATGACAACCATTTGAGCGTCACCGCTTGTTGTTATTGTTATAACTCCATTTGGATTATCAAACTCTGCACCGAAATCCTGTTCTTCAACCATAACAACCAATCCACCATTTTTCAATGTTTCTAAAAGTTCCGCTACCGGCCTTCCTGTTCTTGTTGCCGCTTCAACCATTTGAATTGCGTTTTGGATATCAGCCTGATCAGGCATATAACCCGGTTCAACCGTTATCTTATATACTCTAACGCCTCCGCCGGCTACATCAGCGCCTTCTGTCATTGGGTGCTGAATTTTAATTACCGAATTTGGTTCAGCCATGAATCCTTCGTATAAGTTCTGTCCTGCGTCTTTTGCTTCAAAGCTAACTCCAACTGTTCCTGCGCCATCGTCCAATATTTGCATTTGTCCGGCCCTAACTTCGCTTTCTGTGCCGCCAAATACTGAGGAAATAGGAGCTCCGGCTTCAAACCATGTTGCCAATTTTTCATCCATACAATCCAAGACTGCACCATGAGTGCCGCCTGTCGTATCATCAACATCATCTTCCGCCTCTTCTTGCGCACTGTCATTACCGCCGTTTTCATCAGATCCGTTTAAATCAGGTGTACCCGTGCCATCTTCACCACCATTTGTATCCGGTCCTGCTGTATCTTGGCCGTTTGCGCCATCTTCGCCACCAACTGTGTCTGTGCATTGACCATTCTGGTCACAATTCACAATATCATCTACTTGTTCACAGCCAGCTACGCCGACAGCTGCTATTGCCGCTAATCCTAATGCTTTAAATGTATTATTCATAATATTTTTTAGTTAAATTAATATTTAGTAATTATCTACCCCTTGTTCCTCTTCTAGGCAATCTCACTCTCACCCTTACTCCTCCGACAGGTGTAACGTCCCAATCCGGCTGTGCTCCTGCTCTATCAGGTAATTTCGCAGCTTCGATTCCACCGTGGATACCTGCGCTTACACCACCGCCTAAGTCAAAATCAAGACCTAATTCTGCTCTACCAAGAGGGCTATACGTATGGCCACCTTGAACATTAGGACTGCCACCTCTGAACTGAGCGGTAACACCGCCATCAACCCCCAAAGTAGCTGAGAGGAGATCTTTGACAAACTGTACTCTCCCTTCTATACCAACTGTTGCGTCTAATGAATTTGTACTAATAGAACCTTCACATCCTTTAACCCCCATTGAATTATATCCATAGCCAACCTTGAAAACTCCTCCAAAGCCGCTTTCGCCAGGCTGATGCCAATCATGAGCAACTTCAACCTGAGCACCAACACCACCATCATATTCGCCTGATAATCCTACGCTATTTCTGCTTCCTGCATTCATGCGATCTTCAAGCCCTTGTACGCCTTTTACAGTTGCAGCAAGTCCTTTTTCTACCGCTATCAATCTTCCGTCAATACCATCTATCCTTTTACCTATGTCTATGATAGCCGCTTCCGCTTTATCCATTTTTCCTCCCAGTCCTGCAATTTTCCTCTCTAACTCGTCCTTAGCAGCTTCTAGTTGTTTTTTTAATTGAGCATATAAATTTGCATTTTCCGTGTCCGCTTTCTCTGAATCGACAATTTTCATTTCTAAACGGTATATGCGTCCTTTCAATCTTCTCATGGCCTCATCTGGTGTGCATGGAGCTGCTGAAGGAGCCGTTGAAGGGCAACTACCACAAGTAGCCGTTGCTGTTGCAGTAGCTGTACAAGCTTGTTGAGCATTAGCCTGCGACTCTTCAAGAGCCAAAGCCGCTAAAGCGGCTAAAAGCAATACACCGGCTTTAAGTCCAGGCATAAAACGTTCTGAACCTTCTAAGTTACTCATAATAATTTTGGTTAAATTAATGTTAGGAGAGTAATTCTACACCTTACATTAATTTTGTCAATAGAATTTTATTCGCGACTGACTTTTGGCTTAGATTAGCCTTAGCTTTGCTTATTTTAGTCATATTGGAGAATTTATTTTTGACTAAATCATCATACTTTTTACACATTTTTTCTACCGTTAAACCTTTCAAATCTACAAATGATTCACTTAAGTCGGCATATGAAAGAAGATCTTTTACTTTATTAAACGATGAAAGCGCCAAAAATGGCTTTTCAGCTAAAATTGAGAGTATAAGCGAATGAAGACGCATGCCTATAATCGCCTCTGATCCCTTAATTAACTCATATATATAAGTAAAATTGCCTGTATAGTCTAATCGTTGAACAAATTTTTTATTCAAAAATGGAGCGTACGCCAAGGAATCGTCCGGATTTACGTTGTGAAATGGCAAAAATACGATGTGTAAGCCGTATTTTGAATGAATTTTATCAAAAGTATCGGACAATGCCTTTATCTGCACCTGTGAAAGCCCTTGTCTCAGCACCACAAGCACGTATTTGTGTTTAATAATTTGCGTTTTGTCCTCACTTGGATTTTTTAATAGGTTTTTTTCATCTAAATAAAATGCCGGATCAGCCGTAACTTTAACCTTTGTTTTTGCTTTATTTATGCCTAATTTTTCAAGTTCAAGCTTTGAATTTTCATCACGAACGGTTATAAATTTCGCATAGTTGCAAACTGCGCGAGTTATAATTTTTGTTAATGTAGTTTTAAGCGGACCAAAACTTTGTGCCATAATAAATACCGGTTTTTTGCATATATAAGCCGTTAAAGCTTGTATGCCCCAAATGATTGCCGCGCGCGGATTTGAATCATCAAAAAGTCCACCACCTCCAAAAATAAATAAATCACAGTTTTTAATTCCGCTTAAAGTGCGAAGTAACGATAGCTTTAAAATGCCTTTGATAAGCGATTTTGGACCTGATGGCATAAGCCTTAACGAGCGCACACCATGCATAAGTTTTGTTGATTTTGGATCTGCGCTCAAAACTCTAACTTCATGTATTTTTAAATCTATATA
This sequence comes from Candidatus Altimarinota bacterium, assembly GCA_041666705.1. GTDB lineage: Bacteria > Patescibacteriota > Gracilibacteria > UBA1369 > UBA12463 > UBA12463. Next base: position 9,747 of record JBAYGM010000010.1, read on the forward strand.
TTTCAAAATACCTTTTAATATCAGCTCATCGCCAATATTTGTTGCTCCGTAATTTCCGCAAATAATTATTTTCATTTCAATCTGAATGTTAATCTGTGTATTTTGCACACGCCATGCTCGGAAATGGCTTTATAATGCGCTTCTGTGCCATATCCCTTGTGAGACCTGAATCCATACATTGGATACCGTTTTTCAAAGTCCATCATTATTTTATCACGAGTTACTTTTGCAATTATAGAACCCGCTTGAATACACTTCACGCGCGTGTCCCCTTTTTCAATTGAAACCGACGGAATCCCAAATTTAAAATCGTCAATCCCATCAATCAGCAAACACTCAGGATTAATTTTATATTTTTTATTTATATCCTTTATCGCATTTTTAAAAGCCATAAAAGTCGCGTATTTTATGCCCTTTTTATCAATTATTTCATGCGAAACAATTCCAACTCCATATTCCAGTTTTGATGTAATTATCTTAAATAATCTTTCGCGCTTTTCAGGAGAAAGTTTTTTTGAATCATTGAGTCCCGAAATTTTAATCCCCTTTTTCCAAACCACTGCACCAGCAACAACCGGTCCTGCAAGCGGCCCTCTGCCAGCCTCATCAAGACCAAAGATATATTTAAACCCGGATTTGAAAAGTGAGTTCTCCAAATTTTTCATCGAATTCATTGTACAGCAAAACTACGACTTAAGCTTCTGTCTTTGGATTTGCAGCAGCAGCCGCATCTTCCTGCGCTTTTTTTGCAGCCAATTCTTCAACTGCTTTTTCGCGTTCCAAGAGATCTTCTTTGGATACTTTGAGACCCAAGTCTTTTAATCTTGAAGCTTTCCCTTGCAATTTGCGCATGTAATAAAGCTTTGCTCTTCTTACTTTACCAACTTTTTTAATTTCAATCTTTGTGATAGTTGGAGAATAAAAAGGGAATATTTTTTCCACTCCAATGTGATCAACAATTTTTCTAACAGTAAAGTTTTTTTCAACTCCAGTCCCGCTGCTAACCGCAAGAATAACGCCTTCAAAGGCTTGGACGCGCTCTTTATCGCCTTCCTTAACCTTTTGTGAAACCTTAACCGCCATTCCAGCTTTTAAGTCTGGAATTTTTTTCGTCATCGAAAGTTTTTGAATCTCATTTATTAATGATTGCATAATATTTTAGTTTAGAATAAAGAAAAAATGCCATTTTATTATATCAGCGAATTTCATTAAATCAAGTAAATTTTTAATAAATTCAATAAATTCTTATACGCTGACTTGCAAATTGTTAATTGCAATTATATTTGTTTTATCCGCCAAGATATCTGTTATGAATTTATCCTTACACTTAAGCCTATACAAGAAGTCGTCCTTTGTGAGAATACTGAATTTAACCGGACGTTTTGTTCCAACCTCATTATTAAGCACTTCACCAAGCTTCTCCTTATCTATATTCCCGACTATAAGCAGATCAATCGATGAAACTTTTTCGATAAACATACCGGAAAGGACGACCAAGTCGATTTCTCCGCATTTTGCGATTTTCTTTGTGATTGTATCGTTATCGCTCATTGATTTTAAGATAATTCCTTTTAGCTCATCAAATATCAAAAAATTCTTATCTACAACGTAATATTTCTTGCGATTTTTTGTCTTACTCTTGAGCAAACCGATCTTTTTCAAATTGTCGAGTTCGCGTCTGATTGAATTAATTTGTTCGCCAAGTTTTCGCGTAAGTTCGCGTATGAAATATTCGTCCTCCGGATGTAGGAGAAATAATGTGAGCAGCTTTACTCGGGTTTCTGATGTGAATAAGTGTTTTAACATGTTGTGTACACTAAAAAAATTGTATACATCTTTTATACAATCTCGCCGGTACTGTATAAGTTTTTTTTACTAAAATCAATAGGTTTTTGTAACTTTTTTGCGCAACGAGTTTTTATAGTACTTTTATGGCTTGCATCAGCTCAAAGCCGACATTTTGGCGATACCTTGCCAAGCATGTTGAAAATATTGTTATATAACATTTGCTTGTTCTATTTTTTTGTACGTTCTATATTTTGTGAAAATTTTTGTATCATTTTTTTATACAATGTTGTTTTTTGATATACCCGCTTTTCGCTCTACTTAAAGGCTTAATTGGAATATTGTAATTATTACGCATTCGTCTTATTTTTGATTTAATGAATCTATGTATAAAAAAGTTATACAAATTCAATATACGTCTTTAAACAAGTCGCTAACATAACATGATTACTGCTTATGTCTATTTGAAATACTTTAATTGCTTATCTATTATTTTACTCCGTAATCGCTTAGCGTCCTTTTCACCAAACCTTCAAAACGTTGTCGAAGTGCCTTTTGTTGATCTCCGGTATAAGCTGTAAAACTCCTACACACCTTTTTGTCACAAACATAATCTATATCATTGGCATTACCTATAATGTCTGTGAATGTATAAGGAGCTTTTATATCATCTCCATCGATTGAGCTGGTGCCCTTCATTTCAGCTACATTAACAGATTGCACTCGCTCTCCGTCTTGGAATACTGTTCCATTTAGAATATCTGACATTGGTGCCCCACACGCCTTGCCACATTTGATATCACAAGTAACTCTTTCAGCGCCGCTTCCTATATTTACTTGCTCTATTTCTGACACCGATAGCTCATCTCCTCTCACTTCAAGGTGTGTCGCGCGTCCTTCCAGCATTGATTTTACAACGGCTTGGCATAAACGCACTGTATCTGGAACCTTTTTATCTTGCCCTTCCTTCGCCTCTACCGACTGAGATATTGCAAGTAATGTTGTAATTAACGCTATCCGAGATAATGAATTCATAGTTAAAAATTTAAATAAGTATTTACATTATACGTAAATACTTATTTCTGTCAAGCAATTCACTTTAGACATTACTCTTTCAACAATGCATCGAATAATTTCTGCAAAGCCATTCTGTTTTTAAGCTGAACAAAGTGTTCGCGTGATTTATACTCTTCCTTAACCTTGTCTTGCTCTTTTTCAGGATAACTTGCAATGATTTTTGCAACTTCCACTTCAACCTCTTTGTCTTCGATCTTTACATTTTCCGCTTTAAACAAGAATTGCAAAGCAAATCTGATCTTGATGCGTTTTTCCGCTTCCTTCTCAAATTCTTTCTTTATCTCTTCTTCGGTTTTCTTCATGTGTTTGAGATAATCTTCCATTTTCAAACCATGAGATTCGATGTCTGTACGAAGCTGATGCATCATGTATTCAACCTCTTCTTCAAGCAACATTGCAGGAATTTCTGTTTCTGTGTTTTCAAGAACTTTTTCAAGCAACTTATCTTCACGCTTTGCTTTTGCTTCGTGATCTTTTTGAGTCTGAAGATTTTCTTTAATTCTTTTTTTAAGTTCATCGACTGACATTTTTTCACCAACAACGTGATGAACAAACTCTTCATCCAAATCAGGCATCAAAGTTTCTTGAGTTTTCTTTACTTCAACTTTGAACTTTACCTTCTTATTCGCAAAAGGCTTGTGATGATAATCTTTTGGAAATGACACTTCGAATTCCTTTTTATCGTTCAGCTTAAGCCCTTCAAGCTCTTTGTCAAAATCTTGCAAAAGAGTACCATCGCCAAGAATTACGGGATGATTTTTGCTTGTTGTTCCTTCAAGCGGAACTCCTGTTTCGTCAAAACCTTCAAAATCAATTTCAACCCTGTCCCCTTTTTTGACAGGCCTTTCAACGTCTTTATGCGTTGATCTCTTTTTTCGAAGGTCGTCAATGACTTCATCAACTTCCTTGTCTTCTGTTTTTGCTTCTTCTTTTGGAACTTTGATTGTCTTATACTCCTTGACCTTAACTTCCGGCATAAGAGCAACTTCCGCATCGTAAACGAGCGGATCTTCTGTCACGACGTTGACCTTTGGAGGTGTGACAACATCCAATTTTTCGTCAACGACGGCTTTTGCATACGTTTCTTGAATCGCATGCTCCATTGCTTCATGGACAATGGCGTGTTCTCCAACCTGCTTGATAACCATATCCGCAGGAGCGAATCCTTTGCGAAAACCAGGAACTTCGACATGTTTGCCGACTTCTTCCGCAGCTTTCTTTTTGTATTCTTCAAACTTTTCTTTATCCAGCTCGACATGTATTTTTGCCTGCGAGCGAGGCAATTTTGTTATTTCGATTTTCATGTTTTTAAGATTATCTGAAATTTAGGCTTGAGTAAAGTCGAAATTTTTGCTATAATAAGTAGATAAAATCAAAAATAAACAAAAAACATGGCGTTACTCAGCACAAGAGATGCGGACAGGTATGAGCGTGATAATCCAAGTAATATAGACGCTGAACGTGTTCTCCACACTATCGACACTCTGTTTACTGAAACCCCTATTTTCCCGGCGAGATTCCCTGATCTTGTTGAAAAATCAACATCGCACGTGAGGGATAGTATTGCCAACGCCCTTGATCCAAATAGAGATGCGCGCATTGACGATCCTGCTAATCCGCATCCCGGTGAACCTATGGCTCAACAAATCGTTCGCAGGACTGAACAAGAACGCATAAATGAGATGTTCGAAGGTGGAGTTCGCGGATGGATGAGAAGGCTCCTTGGACGCCCTCCAAGAAATTCTGAAGTTATGCTTCCAAATATTGCCGCTGATCCAAATCGAGGCATACGCACGTTTACACAAAGAGAAGTTTTGGGCGCAACTTATTTCTTAAACCCTGAATACGCAGAAAGAATAATGCGTGAAAGAATGGTTGCTGAAGAAGCTCTCCCTGAAGCCGATAGACACGTAACACATATGAGAACTTTTTTGACCGAAAAGCTCGGACAAAAAATCTGGGACGAGAGACAAGATTATCCTGAAATGAAATGGGCGATGTCTTTTATCGCAAATTATTTAATCAATCCACCTGCTGATCCGACATTTAACGTTGATCAATTTGTGCGCCAAGCTATCGGGCAAGCAAGCACTTATCCGGAAGCATTGAGACGCAAAAATCAATCAGAAGCCCAGTTTAACGAATGTGATT
>JBAYGM010000011.1:0-14293 GCA_041666705.1 Candidatus Altimarinota bacterium
AACTATTTTGGCGACATGCTTGATCTTGCTACAAAATATGAAATCACAAGACGTGCAGGCGCTATTTATAGCTATAAAGAACAAAAAATCGGGCTTGGAAGAGACAATTCAATCGCAGCGCTTGCAGGAAACGCCAAGCTTTCCAAGGAAATTGAAAAAGAAATCTTGAAAATGGCTGATTCTATGAAGATTGGCGGCAAAACCGAAAACGCATAGTGTCAACGCTAAAAAATACTTTCATGTTGAACTATAATAAGAGATTTGGTAAAAAGGCTAAGCATTGTTCGGGGACTATGAGTGAGGGGTCCCCGAACTTTTCTAAATACGGTGCGGGCAAGCCTGGCTCGGACGAATTTGCGAAATGGCGATATGAAAGACTGATGAGCTACGCACTTTTTTTGCTTGGCATAAGGCGACTTACTAGTCAGGAGATGATTTTGCGCTTAAAAAAGCGCCTGAAAAGGCATGGAGGTGATGCGGAAAATGAAGAAAATATAGATGGTGCGGCGGAAAAAACTGCGGCGGAAAACGAAGATGCAATAACAAAAGTCATTGAACGCCTTAAAGAACTAAAATATATAAACGATACGGAATATTTGAATGATTTCGTGGAAAATCGGCTTAAATTAAAGCCAAAAGGCGTGCGTGGAATGAAATTTGAGCTCATGAAAAAAGGCATAAAAAATGAAGATATTGATAAATATTTTTCTGAAAATGAAATCGATGAAAGCGGAATTGCGCTTGAAATTGCGGAAAGAAAAATGAAAAGCCTAAGTCGCGTTCCAAAAGATAAGCAAAAATCCCGATTAATAATGTTTTTGACTTCGAGGGGGTTTAAGGGGCAAACTGTGTATGACACAATTGATAAACTTTTTAATTAATTAACCAAAAAAATATGGATAATAAAAATTCTCAATGCGGATGCGGAGGCTGCGGATGCGAAAAAGAGCCGGGACAAGGCGGCTGCAAATCGAATAAAATTGTCTCAATAATTATTGTAATCGTTTTGATTGGAATAATTGCAATCGGAATGTTTTTTACGAAAAAAGGCGAAGATAATGCGGCAAATAACGTAGTGCCGCCACAAACGAATGAAAATGGAGCGATAATTGATACGCTTAAAGTGGTCGGTGATCATCTTGAGGGTGAAACTGATGCGACCGGATTCTTGGTTGTTAAAAAACAGGAATTATTTGGCGAGATGACAAATAGTGCATTTTTTGCACTTTCCGGAAAAACTTCGCCGGTTTTGACAGACTGGATTGATTCAATGGTCAAGAGCGGAAATTCGATAAATGTAATTGATGGATATCACATGCTTGGAATTGGTTGCGATGCCGGTACGCAAATAAAAAGCCCTTGGATGAAAGAAGTCACGGGTGAAGAATATACAAAATTGAAAGCTGCAACTGAAGCAAATCCAATTACGGTTAAAATGATATTCATTGATCCACCGGACGTTGGAGGAGCATGCTTGAGCTTTGTTAAAGAGATGAAGTTTTAAGAATTTATTTTGCGCCTGTGTCCCCAATTTGCATGCATAAGCCATCTTTAAGAAACGTCCCCTTGACCTTTTAAAAAAATAGGCCTAAACTATTGCTATAAGCAAGATTAAGTTATAATCTTGCGTTTTTTATACTCGGGTCATAGCGACCCAACTAACAAAAAATATTATGCAAACAGCATTTTCCGCGGCGGTAAATCAACTCTGCGATGAAAAAAATATTGATAAAAACGAAGTAATCGACATGATAAAAGCTGCGATACGCGCGGCTTATCGCAAGGATTACGGCAACAAAGAACAAAACATTGATGTTGATTTGGACAACGAATCCGGTAATACGATTGTTTATGTTGTGAAAAAAGTCGTGAAAAAAGTCGAGGACCCGGAACTTGAAATGACGGTTGCAGAAGCCAAAAAATATAAGAAAGATCCGAAAATTGATGATGAAGTTAAATTTGACGTCACACCTGTTGGATATGGAAGAATCGCAGCACAATCCGCAAAACAGGTTATTTTACAAAGAGTTCAAGAAGCTGAACGCGAACTTATGTATAAACTCTTTAAAGATCGCGAAAATGAGCTTATTAATGCGGTTGTTCATAGAGTTGATGGAACAAATGTTTATATCAGCTTGGACGGAAAACTCACAACCGGATTGCCTTATGATCAACAAATTCCGGGTGAAAAATATACAAATGGCCAGAGAATAAAATTATATTTGGATAAAGTTATAAAGACTTCAAAAGGACCACAACTTTTGATCTCGCGCACACATCCAAACTTGGTTCGAAAATTGATGGAACTTGAAGTCCCTGAAATCAAATCCGGGCTCGTTGAAATCAAGGGAATTTCCAGAGACCCAGGCATAAGATGCAAGATTTCCGTCTCTTCAAATGACCCAAAAATTGATCCAATTGGCTCATGTGTTGGACAAAAAGGTGTACGTGTAAAGAGCGTTATGTATGATTTGCACGGTGAAAGATTGGATATTATTTTATGGTCCGCCGACTTGGAGTCATACATTAAAGCTGCGCTTTCTCCTGCGAAAATCAGCCAAATCAATATTGACGATGCAAACAGACGCGCAACGGTTTATGTTGCGACAGATCAAAGACCTCTCGCAATTGGTAAACAAGGACAAAACGTAAAGCTCGCTTCAGAACTTGTTGGTATTGAAATTGATATCAAAGATATTGCGGAAATCACACCAAAAGTTGAAGTTGAAGAAAAGAAAGTCTTGCCAAATATCGCTGAAATTGGGCTTGATCCTGCGATCGTTGCAAAGCTTGCGGCTGCAAACCTTTCGTTAACAGAACAAATCAAAGGACTTGGCGAAAAAGACTTGATGGGTGTTCCTGAAATAAGCGAAACTGACGCAAAACAAATTATTGAAGCGTTGAAAAACGTAAAATAAATTATGTCAAAATCAGCAGCTCTTAATTCTAACGGTGAACCTACTGAGGGCGAAGACCGCAATCCGGATCTGATTGACCATGCTCTTATCGCTACCGCCATTACTGCGGCAAATGCATATGCTTTGGCTAGAAAAGGCTTGCAACTTATTCGTGGAGGAATTCGAATAAGGCTTGGCGCCAAACCAGCACCTGAGGCTGAATCCCTTGACACTTAACCGTCTCTTCGATTTAGTATTGACATATAGTTTTTGTTGTGTTAAATTAATGGTCCATAAAAATTAACACAACAAAAATATGAACCCTGAAAATAATTGGGAGATGAAACAGTCTCTAGATTTTAAAGAATTAAACACAAGAGAACCTTCAAAAGTCGGCGAATTAGCTTGCAATGCTATTGAGCTTGGATATGATTTTGCAACAAGAGTTTTCGATGCTACTGTTGGAAGAGCGTTGAATAAATAATTTAATTTATCATGATTAACAATCATATCGATACCGTGCTTCACAGAGGACCCGAATTCCCTGCAAAATCTGTTCTTGCAGCTTTAGCCGTTGTTGCAAACGCTGTAATTGACCCTGAAGATTTTTCTCCGTTAAAAACCTACCTTTCAGCTTTCGGCAATGGGTCTGAAATGCTTGATGCTAATAGAGGCGCTGTTCGAAAAGCTATTGAATATGTATGCTTGCCTCTCGGCGTTTTGAGCGTTGCGCTTGGAATTGCAAATGATGCTATTTACGGATCGAAAAAACAATAAGGCACTTAAAAAAACCTCTTAATATGAGACCTGAACATTTAGCAACTTCATTTTTCCCGGATGCTTGCAGGGCTATCAATCGCGTTATGAAAACCGGCAAGCTTGGGGTTGACGTCTTGGAGGCCGGTGAATTTATAGCTGAAATTACGGCTCGTTTTGCGCATATTGCAAAGATTTGCATTGGAATCGAACCGATGGGCTGTGAAGAATTCGATCCTAAGGCCGAGGAAAGGCATTGTATGAGCAATGGACTTCATCTTTAGACTATAGTTTTTATTAGCCCTTAGCCCTTGTATAAGCGGGGTTTTTGTGATATAATATTTGGATAAAGTTAAACAAAAACAAAAATGCCTGATGATCAGATATCAGCGACAAATACCGCGGTAAGCGAGAATTCGACCGCATCCGGCGATAATTCAGCGCAAACCGCACAAACAGCGGTGGCGCAGACAACTACGGCGACAAGCGGTGGCACTGCTGCGACAACGAGCGAACTGGCGACTTCTGCTCCTAGCGCTTCAATCGGCATTGCCTCTGAGCACGAACATGGAGAAGGTCACGATAAAGATGTAAGCAAGGTTTTGACCTCAATAAACCGCGACTTCAAAGAAAAAACAATTAAAGACCGTGCAAAGGAGCTTAAAATTGAATATGTTGAAATTGGTAAAACGCCAATTAATCCGGATTTATTAAAAATTGTTGATTACGACATTGCAAAAAACGCTTTTGCGATTCCGTTTCTAAGAGTCGGATATGATTTGCGCCTTGCCATCGTTGACCCTGAAAAAGCCGAAACAAAGGCCTTGATGGACGAATTGAAAGCGAAGGGATTTATTCTTCATCTTGCGCTTACTTCTGATGATAGCTTTGTGGATGGACTTAAGATGTATGAATATCATAAAAAATTCACAGAGAAAAAACTGGAAACAACGGTTTCAGAAACACGCCAAGCGTATGATAAAGAGCTTGAAGTTTTGGCTGATTTAAAAGAAAAAGTAGAGAAAATGACTTCCGAGGAAGCGCTTAATATTATTGAAGTTGGCGCCATAAAAACAAATGCTTCGGATATGCATTATGAACCCGGAGCAAAAGATACGCGCATCAGATTTCGAATTGATGGCGTTTTGCACACGATTTTTCATGTTTCAAATACCGCTTATGCAAACATGACAAATCAACTGAAATACAGATGCAAAATGAAATTAAATATCACGAATATTCCGCAAGATGGAAGATATGCTTTTGCGATTAATGAGCGCAAAATCGATGTTCGTGTCAGTTCCATTCCAACTGAATTTGGTGAAAGTTTTGTATGCAGATTGTTGGATAGCGGAAAGCATTTTACGACTTTTGAAGAGCTTGGATATGAAGGAAAATATCTTGAAAAAATGAATAATTTGGCGAATTTATCTTATGGAATGGTGCTTGTTACAGGGCCTACAGGATCAGGTAAAACGACAACTTTGTATTCACTCTTAACGAAATTTAATGATGCGGAAACAAAAATAATTACGCTCGAAGATCCGATTGAATATCGACTTGAAGGGATTGTTCAAAGCCAGATTGATGTGAAACGCGGATATGATTTTGCGGGTGGATTAAAAACACTTTTGAGGCAAGATCCGGACGTTGTAATGATTGGTGAAATACGTGATCTTGATACGGCAAATGCAGCCGCACAGGCAAGCTTGACGGGTCATGTTCTCTTGAGCACTCTTCATACAAATACGGCGATTGAAGCGATTCCACGTTTGGTGAATATGGGCCTTCAAGAATTCATGATTGCACCAAGTTTGCACACGGTTATCGCGCAAAGACTTGCAAGACGCGTTTGCCCTGCGTGTGTACAGAAAAAGGCAATTAGCGACTCTGATCGCGCAATAATTTCAAAAAATATTGAGTCAATAAAAGTGGCAAGACCGGACTTGAATGTGGCTATGCCTAGCGAACTTGTTGAAGCCGTTGGATGCGAAAAATGTAGCAAAACTGGATATTTGGGACGCGTTGTTGTCTGCGAAATGATTGAAATTGATAACGAAATTAAAGAAGCAATTTTAAATAAAATGCCTGCGTTTAAAATCCTTGAAATCGCTCGCAAAAAAGGCATGACTACAATGCAGGAAGATGGAATTTTGAAGGTTATTGAAGGCGCGACTACGATGGCGGAAGTATTCCGCGTGACAAATTCATAATTTAAAAAAATATAATATGGAAGCGGAACATGATGATGAACTTGATCCCGAAGAAACCGATGGAAGATTGGATAATAATTTTCTGACAAAAGCTTTTGAAGGATTAAAGAAAAGCCCAGCCTGGAATGAAAAAATCGTTAATGGTTTTTGGGGAAGACTACCGGAGGCAGACAGGATAAAGCTGTATAGTAATGGAAGTATGTTTAAAGCAATGTTGATCAATGCGGGGGGTGTCGCCAGCACGACGGCTACAAACGTTCTATTTTATAGTGATCCAAAATTAAAAGCTATCGGATCTTATATCGCACCATCCGCAAGAGCACTTGTTCAGCTTGATCTTTTGACTGCTCCCGGTGGCTTAACATCTGAGAAATTGATCGAGGACGGCAAAAAAGACAATCGAGATATGAAAATAATTTTGTGGGGTATTCAAGGATTGCTTACTGTTTTGGCACCGGAATGCATCCCTGAATTCATGAAAGCAAAAGCAATAATTATTGCCGCAATGGAGGCGAAAACTAAATCGGTAAAAGACATCCAGGGGAAAAAGACTGACGGAGGAGATGCGCTGGAATTAAAAGCCGCTTAATTATTTTTTAATAAATCCCGCACCGTATCGTTCGACTAAATTTTGCATTTCCATAAAAGAAATTGAAATCATTATTTCTTGCGCGGACATACTTGTTGCAGCGGAAATTTCATCAATTGTTTTGGCGGATTTCCTTGAAAGGGTGCGATAAATGCGGACTTCTTTGTCGGTCAAATGCGGTAAAAGTTGTTGCTGATCAGATCCAAAAAGTTGCGCACATCCGTCCTCAAATGGCATGCGAATTTGAACATTTAAACTTTCTAAAATTTCATGCGGGGAAAGAAGTGGATGTGCCTCACCATCGCGAAGTAGCTTATTTGAGCCCTTTCCGGTATGCCGATCAATATCCGACGGCACTGCAAAAACTTCTTTACCCATTTTTACTGCAAGATGCGCGGTGATTATTGCGCCGGATTGCTCTGGAGCTTCAATCACAACAGTGGCTTCGGAAAGCGCCGCGATTATTCTATTTCTTTCCGGAAAATGAAAATTAATTGGTGGCTCAAAGGGCTCGTATTCGGTTATTATCGCACCGTTTTTTGCGATTTCTTCGATGTATCTTTTGTGCGTTTGAGGATAGATATTTTCAAGACCAGAGCCAAGAACCGCGATTGTTGGTGTGTTGTTTTTTATGGCTTGCAGATGCGCCAAAATATCAATTCCCTTTGCAAGACCGCTAATAATCGTGACATTATTTTTTGATAAAAAATCAGAAATAATTTCGGCCTGCATGCGACCATATAAAGACGGTCTGCGCGTACCAACAACCGCAACCGAAATGTTATTCAAAACCTCAGGATTGCCTTTTATATAAAGTTTTTTTGGCGGATCGGAAATATGCCTAAGTGCCGCAGGAAATTCGCTCGGATATATGCATTTATATTTTTCCATGCGAAGATTTTATCGCACTAACATGAACGGCGTATAAACTTTTCTTAACAAAAAGTTAACAAATTTGTGAACGGAAATTGGCGCTTTAATCATTTCTCCCTTCATCTTCGTCTTTGCGCACCATATCCCAAAGCGTATTTATATCTGGACCTTCTTCTCCTTCTGTTTCAAAATCCAAAGTTAACGCTTTTGTCGGACTATCTTCGCTCCCAATTCTTGATAATTTTAGCGTGAATGGTTTTCCTCCAAATAATAGATTTGCCGATGCAACTGTATATCTATGTAATTTTCCAGGTTCATCTTTTTTCAAAAATCTTGCGTTACTAGAACGAATTTCGTTCGCCACTGGAAGCATTGCCAATTTTGCCTCTGCAGTTGTATTAAATTCTCTTCTATTAAGCATTTCAAGTCTTGCTCTTATGACCCTGAGCCTCTCCTGGAATTTTGGCGAATCATTTTTCAATGCTGTTAATTCAGCTGCATGCTTTTCTTTCCAAGCAGCAATAGCTCTAAGGGTTATTCCTTTTTTCTCGTGAAATCCGGCTGCCATGCCAAGCCTTGTTCCAATAACGTCCGTCATACCGGCCAAAACCTTATCGACGTCACCCACTTCTATGGCTCCTGAAATTACACTTTCAATCGAACCCGGTACTTGAAAATGCTCGTTTGTTCTAGGATCAGCCTTTGTGTCTATTAAACCTTTGTCTAATTGATTTACTATATGCAATGTTTCCGCATTGCCTAATGCGTCCAAATCGTCATACCATGTCACAGGATTGTTTGTGTTACTACTTTGAGCCATATTTGTTTTTATTAATAAATAAATTTTTTATAATTCACCTCTACGCCGCCTCTTGCCTTCTGACTTGTTGTATATCCATTGTTTCATCTACTGTAAGGCCGACCCCGGAAACGTTTTTAATTGCAAGTCCCAATTCTTTTCTTGCTCCGACTCTAAATAATTGAATCGTAAAAGGCTTTCCTCTTAAAGACACCTTCACTTCTTGAACCGGCGTTTCACTTATAGAACGGTTATTTGCATTTTCATTTACAAACCTAGTGTTATGTTCTCTTAATTTAAGAGTCAATTCAAGCCATGCACCCGTAGCTTTCTCCAAGCTTTCAAAGTCTTTATGCTCAAATGCGACAACCGCTTCTTGCATTGCTTTAACGCTTGCAAGATATGCCGGAGATTCAAGTTTTAATTCATTAATTTCAGCCTGATGTTCCGCTCTCCATGCCCTTATTGCTCTTAATGCTTCAAGCCTCCTGTTGCCCGCATCAGCTGTGTCCTTTAATTGTGTACCTATCAAACCCGTCATGTCTGCCAACACCCTATCCACATCACCTCTCTCTAATGCATCAGCCGTTACACCTTCTATTGAATCCGGAAATAAAATATCACTTGTTGGGTCATTTGATTTCACATAAGCCAAACCTCGATCTAATTTTTCAACAATAAGATCAGCACGCGCATTACCCAAAACAAGACCCGCCTCTCTATCATGTAAACCTAAGCTATTATTTGAATGACCGCCTTGACTCATAGTAAATTTTGTTAATAAAGTATTTATATTTGTTTATATTAAAATTATACTATAGTTTTATAGATTTGTCAAATGCACTGGAGGCGGGATTTGCGCTTTTTAGTCGATTTTGAAAGTAAGTTTTTTGCCTTTGCTATTATGTCCGCGACTCGTGATTTCGATTGTTGGTTTGTTTGTGACGCGACCAATAACCTGCGCTTTTACGCCACCTTTTTTCAAAAGCTCGAGTGATTTTTTGACGTCTTTTTGAGCGACACACAGAATCATTCCCGTACCCATATTCCAAACCGTATATGCTTCTTCGTCGGAAACTTTGCCGAGTTTTTGGAGTTCGAGCATCATTTTTGGAGGTTCAAAAAGATTATCCAAAATGGCTCCTGTATGCGTTTTTTTGAAGATTCTGCATGTATTTCCCGGAACGCCACCACCTGTAACATGCGCAATTCCCTTAACGTCAATTTTGCGAGGTTTTTTATAACGGCCAGTTAATTCCAGAACCGCGGAATGATAAATTTGCGTTGGCTCAAGAACCGCTTCCGCCCAAGTTTTTTTGGCATCAAATTTCTTGCCATACCAATTTTCACCAAATGCATTTTTCAAAACATATCGTACGAGTGAAAACCCGTTTGATCTGAATCCTTTGCTATAAAGTCCGATAAGCGCATCGCCCGCACGAACTTTGCTGCAATCAATAAATTTCTTTTTTTCAACAATTCCAACAGCAGTTGAATTCCAAACTGTGCCTTTTATCATACTTGGAATCTCCGCAATTTCGCCACCCGGAATAACGACTTTTTGCTCTGCGCAAGCCTTGGAAAGCCCTTTCATCATTTTTCCGATTTTCACAGGATCGACTTTTTCCGTATCAATCGTGTTTGAAACCGTGATGCATTCCGCGCCGACACAAATCGCATCGTCGATAACCATTGCCGCAAGGTCATAACCGGCTGTATCGTATTTTCCAATGTCGTCTGCAATTTTAAATTTTGAACCGATTCCATCGTCATTTTGCACAAGATAAAAATCACCGAAATCAAGCGCTCCTGTGAACCCGCCATCCATCGTGAGCGGGCAACCAATCATTCCTTTGCGATTTTTGAATGTCTTTTTTGCCTCTGAATATGCGATTTCCGAGGATTTATCGCCGAGTGAAATATCAACTCCTGATTCTTTATATGTCGCCATAAATATTTTGAATTTTAGAATTTAAATTTTGGATTTATTTGGTGTGACTTGGAGTGGCTTGGAGTGAATTGGTGTGACTTATTATTCAGTCATCGTATCCCGCCGACTTTTTATCACTCACGATTTTGCCTTCTTTAAGCACCACAACGCGCTGTTTCAACTTATCAACAATCGCTTTATTGTGCGTCGCAAGAATAACTGTTGTGCCGCTGTTGTTTATTTTAAGCAATAAATCGATGAGTTCCGCCGCGGCTTCAGGATCAAGATCTGCTGTTGGTTCGTCGGCGATAAGCAATTTTGGCATGTGCGCAAGAGCGCGAGCAAGAGCCGTTTTTTGAGCTTCACCACCGGAAAGTTCTTTTGGAAATTTGTCTGCATGATTTTGCATATTCACGAGTTTCAAAACTTCCGGAACTCGATGACGAATATATTCATCCGGAATTCCGCAAACTTCCAAAACAAAAGCAACGTTTTCATAAACCGTTTTATGTGGAAGCAATTTATAATCCTGAAAAACCATTCCAACTTTTTTTCTAAAATCGCTCAAACTCGATTCTTTCATTTTATTCACAATATACTCATCAACAATGATTGAGCCTTCTGTTGGCTTGATTGCGCCCAAAAGCAGGTGAAGCAATGTTGATTTTCCTGCGCCGGACGGTCCAACCAAACACAAAAATTCTTGCGGATCAATTTCAAGATTTATATCTGACAAAATTTTGGCTTTTCCGATTTGCTTTGAGATGTTTTGAAATTTAATCATAAATATTTTTTGTAGATGATTCGAAAATAACAATTTGAATTTTAGCTGATTTTTGACTTTAAATCTAATGAATTGTTTTGCGTAAAAATCTTGTGTCCAAAAATGCTTGACAGTAGTATAATAGGTGCTAGAATTGACCCTCGAAATAATAATTTAACTAAAAACAATATGAAAGGACTATTTGGACCAGACCATAGAGAAGAAGCGCCAGCAGATGTAACGCCTATGCCAAGGATTGGTAGTGCCATGCCAAGCGCACGATCATCCCTTGTTGTAAGTGCCGATGGATCAGTTTTAAGATTAAAAGCTGCTGCAGGTGCAACAGCTGATGATTTAGTAAATACATGTGCGGCAATTGGAGCTCAGGTCCAAGGAGCGAGCAAGGGATCACCTGATGGTTCTATGGAATTAGGATTACGTTTTACCGATACTGCTCAGACAGCAACTTCTGCTAATCCTACCGCTGATGTTCTTGGTAATGGTGCTGCGAAAGTAGCTGAAGTTATAGAAAGAGTTACCGGCAAAGGCAAAGGCACTGTTAAAAGAAGTGTAGCTATTGAAGGTTTAATGCGACAACCTATCGATAAAGTCCCAGGTGGCGATGCCATGAACCCTGACCTTCTGATCGGCTCACCTAATGAAGAATTTCCAGATCCTCACACGGCAGATCCAGAAGAAGCCTTCTTCGACGCCAATCCGGATGAAGCATTAGACGATCCAAAGCTTAAGATCTAAATCGCTCATTTAGCTTCCTGTGTATAAATTTAAAGCGGCTTGAATCACGCGTTAATATTGTTATTTGCGCCTTTGCCTAAAATATTCATAAAAGTCTCCCTGCTTCCGCCTATTCTTCTTAGAATTTCGTCATATCCTCCTCTGTCTACCTCTTCCATCATCCACCAATCCGGAACAAAAGCATTATCAACACCTGCAAAATCTCTACCATTTACCGTTATGTGACCTTTATACATTTCATATAAAGTCATTTTTAACGCTACCTTTGTATCTCTGCCACTCTCATCGCCCTTCAATTTTTCTTTGGTTTTTCGAATGTCGATTTCGTGCATTATATCGCTCAAATAAAGCATTGAATCTTTTGCTGATCCTTCCGCCTCCAGCCTCTTAGCTTCAGTTATAATCGCATCCAGTTTGCTTTCCCATTCATCCGGATATCTTTCTTCCAAATCCTCTATTAAAGCCGCTACCTTTCCTCCATGACTTCCATCGTCCAATTTCAATTCATCTACAAACTTTCTACGTGCTAACATTTTTGCTTCTAATAGACCTGAGTCTGGTGATTTTTTTGCTTTATCGTCCATATAGATTGTGTTTAAAAAAAATTAATTTAATATTTTATATTTTAAGCCCGGAATCAGCTGCTCTTTGCTCA
Source organism: Candidatus Altimarinota bacterium (assembly GCA_041666705.1). Taxonomy (GTDB): domain Bacteria; phylum Patescibacteriota; class Gracilibacteria; order UBA1369; family UBA12463; genus UBA12463. Next base: position 12,232 of record JBAYGM010000011.1, read on the forward strand.
TCATCAAATTTACCAACCCTATGTATATGCTCCAAAACCGTATGACGCTCTAATCGATCAATGATGTTATATTTATTGAATACTACGTCATATCCTTTTTGTATAACTTCACTTATAGCTTGTAGCTTTGCGTCTTCTGATCCTATCCCGTTAATGATACTTAATGCTTTATCTGATAAGTCTTTTGGCAATAAAACAACTGATTCATTGGTAGCATCCAGCATCTTTCTCCTTGCTCTCTCTAAAGCTTCTCTTGCTTCCTCGGTTGGATGTTTAGTATAAGCATTTCTAGCTTCAACAACGTTTTTCTGAGCTTCTTCAATTTTAACAACCGTCTTTAATTGTTTTATCTCCTCAGTATTTCTCAATATAGCCTCTGCAACATCTAAAACTTCGGCTTGATGCAACTGCATTGATAACGCCTCTCTCTGCTTTAAAAGCTCTGTTCTTCTTTCTCCCGGTATCGTTCTCCCCAGCTCCACGTCGATCTCGCCTATTTTACCTGTTAAATTTGCTTTTGTTTCAGCGATCCCTGCCGCTTTAGACTGCGCAAAATCCACGTTCATTAAAACTTTTTCGCCTTTTACAAATTCCACGGCTCTACCTTCTGCTATAGCTTGCTTTACCTCTACTAAAGCTTCTCTGGATTTCTCGAATTTCCCACCGGGGAACTCAATGGTTTCAATTTTATCACCAACTTTCTTGGTAATTCTAACCGTACATCCGTTCCTTTCTGCGTAATCTCCCATAACCCCCATAAATTGCTGTGCTCCGGCATCAAGTGTAGCCCTATCTCCCATCCTTAACGCTTCTTCCATTGATTTAAACGCCGGACTTGATTGTATTTGAATTGTTGGCACAAGCTCCCCGTCTTTGCCTATCGTAAATGTCACCACCTCATCCCCATGTTCTCCCGCAAGCGTGCCTAAGCTTTTTTTCGCAGTCATTCCCGAGTTTACTTCATCTACCGCTTGCATCAAGCCCCTACTTTCGCTGCTTGATATGAGCCCTTCCACTTGCATATCAAGAATTTGCGCCTTCATTTGATTTTTTAACGGTCCTAGCAGTTCAGGCCTTCCTTCTCTTACCGCCTGTTCTATTTGACCTAATAGCTTTGCACAATCCGGATTTCGCATAAACACTTCTGGCAATTTATCAAACGAAAATAATGCTAAATTATCGGAAAATTTAATTGCGTTTAAAAATGCGGCTTCCTTTTCTGCAGCCCCCGCTACCTGAAGAACTTCAAGGCCATCATGATTTAATATTGCACCTTTAATACGGCTGTACCCCTCGGATCCAAATAATCTTCCATATACACTATTCATCGCCTCCACTCCTTCTCCCAAACTTCGTTCCAAAAATTGTGTACTGATAATCGGATGCGCATTTGTGCCTGTGAACCCTTTCAAATTTATTGATGATGCATACCCTATGTCATGATTTATTTGAGTAAGCATCATTTGCAATCTGTCTTCCGCTGTAAATACTATTCTTCCTTCTGACGCTTTTTCATAAGCATCCATAATTTTTCCACTGGCTCTAATATTCCCTGATATATGACGTATACCATGATCCCCCATTTGTCTTTTAAAGCTCTCCATTGTCTGATAAATCAATTTGTCAGCGCTATCGTTCAATACAATCAATATATCGTCCGGTGAAACACCTGCTTGAAGTGCCGTCCTCATTACATCGTCAAGCTGTTTTTCCATCAAACGCACAGCATCTTGACTCAAAGGAGCATTTTTACCTTTTGCAAACTGCTCCAGATGGCCATGCATTGCGCTTTGTATTTCTTCCGGCGTCTTCCCCTTTAACTCGTCAATGCCCCATTTTTTAATTCCACTTTCGGGCCTATAAAGCGACTCGTCCATTCTTTTTAATTCAATATTAATGTCCAATCCAGAGCTTACGATAAATCTTTCCATTTCCTGTTGAAGAAGTTCTTCTGTCAATGCTTTTAATTCCTCCGGTTCTAGTTTTGAAACATCATCTATCCCTTTTTCTTTTGCATACGCTTTGAACTCAAGGTCATCCGCCCAATTGTGATTTTCGCTTC
>JBAYGM010000012.1:0-14126 GCA_041666705.1 Candidatus Altimarinota bacterium
CACATTTGGCGTATTTCTGACGACATACCAAGAGTCATCCGTTACGATCATATCAACAAAAACATAAACCGGGCAAATACGTTTCTTCTCAGTTACGGGTTCGCCTTTTTTAATGACGATTTGAACTTCTTTTGGGACCATAACGTCAAAAATCATTTCCTGCATTCCAAAAGATTCAACGCGTTGCAGTAAAGCATCTCTGACCGCATCTTCATAACCTGAATAAGTGTGAACGACGTACCAATGACGACCTGTATGTAAGGCTTGTTTTGACATAGTTTTATAGTGATATTTTCAATAAATATTGATAACCCGTGTTGAACACAAAGTCCAAAATGCTGAAAAGCAAGGCTGCACCAAAGCAAAATCCAAGGACAAGCATTGCGAGTTTAATAGCTTTGTTTTTTGTTGGCCACGTGACTTTTCGAAGCTCTATCCAGCTGTCTTTAAAGTAGTTGACCATTGCGTTATTTTTGATATTCATAATAGGTTTGATATTTTGCGCATAAAACTTAAGCGCGTTTTTAAAAAAGCCTTCTCAGGCCAAGATGAATATAACGCATAAATAGGCGCAATGCAAGATAAAATTGTGTACAAGGCGTTTGTTTTAAGCGAGCGTTGGTTGACAAAATCAATTATCTATTCTAATATTCTATCTCGTTTAATTCAAAAATCGTTTTTATGAGTTTGATAGGAACATTAGGAAAAGCTTTATTTATCGCTGAATTAGCGGCTGCTTCACCGGTTTTGGCCGAACCAGTGCAAGCGTTGAATGAAGGATCGCACGTGTTAATGATAGGTGAAATTGAAGAATGCACAGGCGAAGTTTTAGCTCGAATTGATGAGCTTTTAAGAAGCTTTGAAAGAACGGCGCAAGAGGTGGCAAGTGATCCAACGACAGGGAGAGCGTGTGTTGAAAATGGATGTAGTCTGGAAAATGAGGAAACGACTGTCGATTGCGATGATTCAAGAGCTATGTGTTTTATCCAAAGAGAGGATCCGGGGAGCATTACGGCTTGTTTGGCGGTTGGTGAAAATAAAATAGTTGCATTAATGGACAGTCTGTATCCGCGTCAGCATTTTTCAGAAGGGATTACTTTATCTACAGAAGCTCAGATGTTTGATATCACGGTGGTTGGAATTGCTGAAGACGATGGTCCGATTAAATTATGCAAAGTTTTAGGCAAAAAAGGCGTCGAGTTAACAGATAAGGTAAAAGGCGCATTTGCACGGGTTAAAGGGCTGGTAACGGGAGGGCATGCATTTGGAAAGATAAATTGATTCTCGCGCACTAAAAGGTGAGTATACCCTCACCTCCATTTTTCGCAACATATTTTTCGGATTTGATATGGATTTTTTGGCTTGTTTAAGCTAAAATATCAGCAACAACATAATCTAAAAAATATGACAAATTTAATGCAAAAATCACTCGAAAATTCTCTCCACGAGCGCTTCTCTTTTTATGGTAAAAATGCAAAAGAATGGATGCGAAAATGTGTGCTACTCTTGCCAGAAATAAATCGTTTGCGAATTTGGGAGAAAAAAGGATTTAAGAATATCTATGAATACGCACGAATTCTAGCCGGAATGAGCACAAACGCAGTTAATGACGCACTTCGTATTTTAAAGAAAGTAGAAGATAAACCAGAATTAAAATGGGTTATTAATAAAAAAGGAATAAACGCAGTCAGACCAATAGTTTCAATTGCAACTCAAGAAACGGCAAACTTTTGGGCTGAAAAAGCTATGGAAATGAGCAAAAACACATTGGAGGCTTATGTTAAGGAATTTAAAAAAGAGCATACAGAAGCCAAAGTTACTGAATCGATTTTCTGTCCTAGTCCGGAAAATGGACATTCGCAAAATCTATTTTCTGAATTAAAAATGGAGCTAGATCCGAAAATCGTAGATCAGTTAAACGAACTCAAAGGTCAAGGAAATTGGAACGAGCTTATACAAAAACTTCTACAAGCGTATCAAGCGCAAGTTGAAGCCAAAAAACCAATCCCACAAGAAAACGCAAAAAGATACGTTCCTGCAAAAATAGAAAAATATGTACTCGCCAAAACAAACAACACATGTGCATTCCCGGGATGCACAAAAGAATACAAATACATTCATCACACAGAAAGATACAAATTAACAAAAACTCACGATCCGGATACTCTCATTCCTCTCTGCAAACCCCATGAACGCCTCGCTCACTATGGCCTGATCGAAAACGAAAACTTGCCGCCTAAATTCTGGAAAATCAAACTTGAGGCGGATAAAACAAGCGAGAAATGGCTCAAAGTGGATAAATGGGTGGCTGAGCGTTACGCGGGCAAAAACGCATGAAAATAAGGCACGCCGCCATAATGGTTTTGAGTTTTGAGCTGTGACTTTTGAGTTCTCCTCTCGGATTCATTTGATTTTTTGGCGTTTTTCTGCTAAAATATATAAATATAAATAAAAAAAATGAAGGCAAAACAAAAACTAATAGCTAAATTTTTTATTGCAAGCGCTTGCGCGGTCATTATTTTTGGTCTTTTGCCGAGCTTTGTATATGCCGCCCCTAAAGCTGGTTTGCCTTTGGAAGACAAAAACTATACGGAATTAATAGCTCCAAAAGGTGAAACCGCTAAATCTAAAATCGAATCCGCTCTCGGGATTGGCGACAATAACCAAACCGGCATCCTTTACGTCGTCAAAAACATCATAACCGCACTCGCGATTTTGCTTATCATCATCTCAGCGGTGCGCATTTTGACAGCAGGCGGCGACGAAGAGGTAATCAAAAAACAGACAAAACAAATCATGTATTCAATCGGCGGACTTGTGCTTATCAGTCTTTCCGGCGACCTTTGGAAAGTGTTTGATTTCAGCCAAGGTGGCATGCTCAAAGATCCAACGCAAATGATAAAAAGTGTGACTTGGTTCAATCGCGAAACGCAAATCGTTATCACATTTTTCAAATATTTGATCGGCGGCGTTGCGATATTTCAGATGATCGCAAGTGGACTTCATTTGATCACAATGGAAGATCCAAGCAAAGTCGAAGAAGATAAGAAAAAGCTTATGTATGGCGCCGGAGGCTTGATTTTAATTGTCATGTCAAACACGATAATCGACAAAATTTTCTATAAACTTGATATAACAAAATACACAGGTACAACAGGCGTGATGCCAGCAATTGATGCTGATGCCGGTTTAAAAGAAATAGTTGGAATAACGAATTTTGTAGTTAGTATTCTTGGCCCGCTTTGCGTTTTGGCGCTTATTGCAGGCGCAGTTATGTATGTGATTTCCGGCGGACAAGAAGAAAAAACCAAAAAAGCAACAAGAGTCATTACGGCCGCGGCAATTGGAATAGTCATTGTATACGGCGCATTTGCGATCGTATCAACAGTAATAGCACGTAAATTTACAGGATGAAAAAACTATTAGCAACATCAGCGTTAATTTTCATGATTATGATCCCACTATTTGGGATTTCCATTGCACATGCGCAAAATCCATATGACGGATTAGGCGCAGTGGGTCAGGTTTTGAAAGTGAATGGAGGAAAAGGGCAAACGCAAAATGAAATTTATCACGCCGACGCATCAGTTGAATCCGGCGCAAGTGACATCACAAGCACGATTCTTTATATGGCCGATTATATAAAATATTTTGTAGGCGGGATTGCGGTTATTATGATCATTTATGCAGGCGCAAGGCTTATAATCGCCGGTAAAGATTCGGAAAAAGAAGCAGAAGCTTCCAAAAAAACAATAATGTATGCGATACTTTCGATAATTATAATAATTTTAGCGGACACTCTTGTCAGAAAGGTATTTTTTGGAGAATATGGCGAAGCGTTCAGAAATCAAGGAAGCGCGGAATTTTTCGCAAGAGAAGGCGCAGATCAGATTCGCGGACTTTATAACTTTGCTGAATATTTTGTCGGAGCAATTGCAATTTTAATGATCATTATAAATGGCGTAAGAATTGCGATGAGCTTTGGCGACGAAGAAAGCAGAAAAAAATCAATCCAAAGAATTTTATGGTCATTTGCCGGATTAACGCTTATCGGAGTTTCTGAATTTGTTGTTAAAGATATTATTTTCCCGGAAACGGGAGCGAAGATTCCCGCGATTGATAAAGCAACAACTTTACTTAAAGGTGTAACGAATTTTGCATCAGCGTTTATTGCGACAGCGGCATTTGTTATGCTTCTTTACGCAGGATATATGTATGTTGTTGGAGGAGCTGATCCGGATAGTGCCGGAAAAGCCAAAAAAGCTCTTATGGCGGCGATAGTTGGACTTGTATTGGCGGCGGGATCGTATGCTATAGTTAACACTGTATTTAGTATAAGTAATTAACATAAACAAAAATGAAAAAAATCATAACTCTGAGTCTCGGACTTGTAATCGCAGCCACGTGCTTTTTTAGCACTGGCAATTTGGCAAATGCTTATAGCCCGGCTGATTTGTGTGGCGACATATCAAGCGGTACGGATGGATGGGTTTCTTGTGGCGGTTCAGGTAGCAGCTCATTTACAAACTTTGAAGGTGGGCTTCAGGCTCCATCAAAAACGGGTTATGATGAGTCGCTTACGCAAGTGACTTCAGCAAGAGAATTCATTATTAAAGTCGTTAATTTTGCACTCGGATTCTTGGGTTTGATTGCGGTCATAATTATCATCTATGGTGGCATCAGATATGTTACCTCAGCAGGTGAAAATGACGGCGTTGAAAAAGGCAAAAAAAGCATCATGTATGCGGCTCTCGGTCTTGTGATCGTTATGGGTTCTTATGCAATCGTTAACACGCTTTTAAAGGCTCCGGGAGGCACAGACCAAGGCTCAAATGGAGCGGCAACAATGCAAAGTGAAACACAGCAAATGGTTGTTTTTTCGATTGATGAATTAAAAAATATTCCGGTTGCATTGATTAAAGCTTATACGGCATATAGTCAAAACCAAACGGATTTCCTTGCTCTTAATCAGGGCATTTCGCAGGTTTGGGATACAAGTTCAACTTTCAAATCAATTTCAGATATGCAAAGCGCACTTTCTTCTATGGAAATCGGGATTCAAAGTGCAAAAAACAAACTTTCAGAAATCGGGATGCGTACATCAAAATATTCAGCTCTTCAAGATAGGGTTGCGCAATTTGGTATATATACAACTTCATGGCTTGGAGATAAAAGAAATAAATCAGTGGAAATTTCAAAGAACGCAGAATGTATAAGCGGATGTCCGGATCTTGACGCCTTTCAGGCTGATCTTTCCGCAAAATGGTCGGAATTGGTATCTTATTTAGTTGATACCGCAGACGGTGCTCCGCCAAAAATAACAGACAAAGATGCGAAATTTATGGCAATCAGTTTTGCGGCAATGAAAAAAGATAATGAAGATACTTTTGACGGGACTGTGAATAAAATTAAAGAAGCCCTTCAGGATCTTGAAAACTCAACACAAGGAGTTGCCGGAGTTTCAGACATAGAAAATACATTTAAAAAGCTTGGCGCCGGTACATCTTCCGGACTTATGGATGAGCTGAAAAATGCAGATACAAAGGCTGATCCTGGGATTGTTAAGGAAAAAATAATCGCGATTGTACAAGAAATAATCGCTCTTCAAAAAACTCTTGCGAATATACAATTCGTGGAAGTTCATTTGTCAGCTGATCAGGCTGAAGGCAATGCGCCATTGATTGTTAATTTCAATACTCAAGGGTCAAAGGACCCGACCGGGCAATCGATAAAAGATGATAGAGTTGAATGGGATCTAAACGGCAATGGTGAATTCAACCAAGGGGAGATTTGGTCAAACTGTAAAGAGCAAAAATTACAAAGTACCACGTGTATATATACAAGCCCGGGCACATATAGAATTGCGGCAAAGATTTCAAGCGCGGATACTGCAAAAATTGCATCCGGAAAAGCTTATATAACAGTTAAAGTTTTGCCTCCAAAGGCAAAAATAAAACTTCATGCATATCCAAAAATCGCAGGAGTAGAGAAAGATGTTCCAATTATGGAATATGACGAAGATGGATTTTTGATTGTCAATAAACCAAGCATGCAAGTCACGCTTACACAGGCTAGAAATGAAATAAAATTTGATTCAACGGGAACGACTTCTTCAAATGCATCCGGAGAATCCGGCACGGCGGATACGATCCAAAGCGTCAGATGGGATTTTGGAGATGGTTCCGACATTGTGGAAGGCGAGCCTTCTGCAAATTCAAGCACCGGACATACTTATAAAGATGTCGGGAATTATACCGTAAAATTTGAAGTCACGGACAAGAAAGGCATTAGAGATAGAAAAGTTTTTGTTGTAATAGTCTCGAGCATTGCGTCATTGATTGATGTTCAGCCGGAACCGGTTGGTAAAACAGGGGAAGATTTTACATTTGATGGAAGAAGTTCTTCAAGCGACAATGGTCAAATTACAAAATATGAATGGACCGTTACGCCAAGTGATGCAGAAGCGATTTCAATAGTCGACCCTTTGCTTACAAGAAAATTTGTAAAACCGGGTTTATATTCGGTTAGCTTAAGGGTTGCAGATACTACGGGAAGCGAAGCAACGTCAAAGCAGGAAATCAAAATTGAATCATTCCCTCCAATCGCAAAATTTTCTTATTTAAATCCAAAAGTACTTCAGCCGGCGGTTTTGAATTTTGATGCAACCAGAACGTATGATCCGGACGGGGTAAATAAAGATATCACTTATCTTTGGACGATCGATGGCGATGCCAAGGATTACAAAATAATTACAGGCGACGAAAAATCGGCGAAGATGACAGTTAAATTTGCAAATCTTAATACGTATAAAGTTGTTCTTAAAGTTGCGGATAAAAACGAACCTGAAAAAACAACAATCGAAGAAAAAGAAGTTCCTATAACAAGTCTTCTTGATATTGCATGGGCGGATAAAGTTAACACTGATTCTGCAAGTTTGGATGACAAGGGTGAGGCACAAGCAAAATTTGAAGCATTAAGTGAGCACGCAACAAATTATGATTTTGATTTTGGAGACTCCGAAACTGAAAGCGGCGTCCCTGCGAGCGGGAAAATAGACGCTTCTCATGTATATAAAAAAGCCGGAGTATTTCAGGTGAGAGTTGTCGTTTCCGATGATGAAGGAAATAAAAATTCACTTACAAGAAGAGTGATAATCGGTGGTTCAAAAAAACCAATCGCTGTAGTTAAGCTTTTAGTTAATGGTGAAGAGGTTGATGTAAATAATTCAATTGAAGTTAGTAGAAAAGACGTTATTACGTTTGATGCGACGGGTTCTATAAATACAAACGGTTCAAAGAGTGGGCTCAAATATCAATGGGATTTTGGCGACGGGAAAAAGAGTACGAAAGACATCGCGACTTATACGTATAAAGAGCTTACAAAAAAACCAAATGACGTTACCTTGAAAATCACAAGCTCTTCAGACGCAACGGCGTCAGCGACTGATACCTTAAAAGTTTCAGTTATAAGCATGAAGCCGGAAGCAAAATCAATAATTGCGGTTCCGGAAGGAGCGGTGTTAAAAACTCCGCTTAGAGTTAATGTCAGCATGATTGAACCTTCAGACGCAGATGGAAGAGTTGTAAGTTACAAATGGTGGTATTTTGATATCAATAATCCGGAAGATAAACTCGGTGAACAAATTACAACAAGCGCGTCAACGATGATTACGGTTGGTACGCGTGGTAATGAAGGCGATACATATAAATATAAATTTGCAGGTTCGTTGACTGATGATAATAATCAAGAAGTTTTGCTTGAAGATTTACTTGGAACAGACTCTCTCCCAACTCTTGATATTGCAAACGGTCCAAACAAATCACCGATTGCAAAGTTCTCAGCGGATAAAACAAATGTGAAAATGGGCGAATCGATAACATTTTCAAGCTCATCGACAGACCCGGATGGAAAAATCACTACCTATATATGGGATACGGATGGAACTGGTTTTGCAGGCAAAGAGCAGTCAACAAAAGCGTCCACAACAGTAAAATACGACAAGCCAATTCCGGAAGGAGTGAATGTTAGATTAAAAGTTATTGATAATAATTTCGGAGAAACGGTTTCAGATCCAATTACGGTTTATGTGACATCAAAGGCAAAAGCTCCAAAAGCCGCGTTTACATACGTCCAAGAAACGGGCACAAAAAATGTAACATTCAAAAATAATTCTTCCGCAGATACGGAAAATGGCGCAACGATCGCAAAATACATTTGGGATTTTGATACAATTTCTTCATATCAAGCTGCGGATTCCGATGGAGATGGCAAAAAAGATAATGACACAGATTCATCAGAAACAAATCCAAAACATTCATATTCTGCATATAGTATTTATTATGTGAAATTGACAGTTGTGGATAGTTTTGGAAGTGAAACAAAAGTAACAAATCCGGTTGAAGTTAAAGGCGTGGTAACAAGTGCGAATACGGGGACTGGCACAAGTGGCACCGGCACCGGAGGATTTGGATTAGGAGGCGGCAATCCTGGAATAAGCTTTGGTAATATAATCACAAGCGGGAATTCGGTTACAAACTCCTCATTTGTTTTGAAAATTGCTACAACGCCGGCCACAGAAGCAGATAACAAAATTCATCTTTCAGGCGCAACAGGTGTCGTGAAATTCGACTTTTCAGGCTCAACAGGGGATATAGCAAAAATCGTGGTTGATAAAAATATTTACTTTGATTCGGATAATAACGGATTGAAAGATGATGATGCGAATTTCCAGACTACAAATAAAGCAAATTATTATCAATCAAGTTTCGATTCCGCATGGGGAAAAACTGCGGTAAAAGTTACAGCCTACAGCAAAACCGGAACACAGGATTCTATCATAAAAGAAATAGTTTTTGATTCATTGACACAGGCCGGTTCAAATAATGTTTTCGTTGTTCCGGGTAGCGCTGAATTATATGCCGCACTTGCCGGAATGTTTGGATTTGGTATATTAAGTGCGAAAGCAATAAAAAGAAAACGTTCAAAACGTATTAAAAAATAATCCCTCACAAATTTAACTATGGCAGATACAAATCCTCCTCAAAATTCACAACCGGCAGCGCCAGTTGCGCCAGCATCGGCTCCGGCAACTCAAACGTCAATTCCAGTTGCATCGGCTCCAAGCCAAACAACCGGAACAGTGGCTGTAATGCCTCCTAAAAAATCAAGCAGCAAAAAAGTTTTGATTGGATGTGGAGGCGGATTTGCATTCCTTATTATACTTGCGCTCGTTTTAACTTTCATATTTCTTGGAAGCCCAAGCGCAGCAAGAAGCCCTCTCGCAGAGGCTCTTGGCGTAGATCCTTATACTCTTGTTACTTGGATTACAACAGCTCAAAGAATTTTCTTTGCAGTTTTGTCTTTTGCATTATTTATTGCGGCAATGATAAGCATTTTCAGATTTGCAGGAACAAAAAAAGACGATCCAAATCGCAAATCAGTCGCGGCCGCAGCCGCGATTACGGCTGTTGTTCTTATATTAAACTTATTTTTATGGGCAGGCTCAGAGCTATACCTATATAGCAAGCTAAGTTCAATTCAAAAAACAATAAAGGTGGTTCCGATGATCGCGGTTGATCCGATAGATACAAAAAATCTTGTTGCTCCCGTTACGGTTACATTTGACGCATCCGGCATAAAAGCTCAATTGGATAAAGCAAAAATCAATGTTATCAATTATGAATGGGATTTTGGCGATGGCGCAAAAGATAATGGCGCAAAAGTCACGCATGAATATAAAGATAAAGGTAAAGCAAATGGAGTTTTTGAGGCGGTTTTGGCCGTAAGATATAAGGATTTAACAGGCAAAGAATATGTTGCGAGCCCAAAAGATCCAAAATCAATGGCAAAATTTGTTCAATATGAAACAGTTGGAATTACAGTTGTAAACGTAAAGCCGGTTGTTGATATTAAAGCTGATCCTGAAAAAGGAGAAGCCCCTTTGATCGTTAATTTTGACGCATCAGGTTCAAAAGATGACGGCAAAATTGTGAGTTATGCTTGGGATTTTGAAGGCACCGGAGATGATCGTCTTTTCACGGATTCAGTAAATCAAGTTACAACTCACAGCTTTACAAAAGTTGGTGAATATACAGTCAAATTGAAGGTTACAGACAATGAAAAAGCTGAAACAATCGCAGAAAAAAAGATTGTTGTGGAAGAGGCAAAAACTCCTCGACCATCAATAAAAGTTCAGGCTGAAGCAAGCGGAAAATTCATTGCCGGAAAAGTCTATTTATTTGATGGAAGCGAATCAGTTTCACCTGCCGGAACGGTTCAAAAATATGAATGGGATTTTGGTGATGGCACAAAAGCATCTTCAAAAATGATCAGCCATTCATTTGCGCAAACCGGTGATTACAATATTTCTTTGAAAATTACAGACAGCACAAAATTGACAGGCGAACTTTCGCAAAAAGTGACAGTAGTGGGCGCGCCAAAAGCTCCTGTTGCAGTTATAAAAACAGCTCCTGCAAAGGCTTCGGAACAAGCAAAAACACTTGAAGGTAAATTACCTTTCGAGGTGAGTTTTGACGCAAGTTCAAGCACAGATCAGGACAATAATATTACGGAATATAAATGGGATTTTGGAGACGCTTCAGCAAACGAATTTGGTCCAACCGCAAAACATTCTTATGAAAAAGAAGGCACATTCAAGGCGATTTTAACAATTAAAGATGCGGACAACAATGAATCAACCGCAACACTGCAAATAATCGTAAAGCCAGCTGGAATTCAGGCAAAAATCGATGCTGATAAAGTTTCCGGAGCAACGCCTTTGAGCGTTAGTTTTGATGCTTCAGGCTCAACTTATAAAAATGGTCAAATCATTTCTTATGAATGGAATTTTGGAGATGGTACGCCAAAACGTCTTGATAATGCAAAATTGACTTATAAATATGCAAAAATAGGCACGTTTACAGCAAGCGTTACAGCAATTGGCGCAGATAATACCAGAGATACGGCGCAAGTCTTAATTACAGTCACTCCGGTGGCTTTAAAAGCATGTTTCAATGCTACAAAGCATGAAGGAAAAGCTCCGCTTACAGTTGTATTCACAAGCTGTTCAACAGGTACGGTTTCAAAATTTAAGTGGGATTTGAATGGCGACGGGAACTTTGATGATGCGACAGGTCCGGAAGTCACACATATTTTTGATAATCCGGGAGAGTATAACGTTTCTCTCGAAGTCAGCGATTTAAGTGGAGTCACGGATACCAACAAAGATTTGATAAAAGTGCTTGCCCCGTAATTTCCCCTTAACAAACGGCGAAAAATTTGATATAATATAAAGATAACTCAAAGGTCAAAGCTCAAAAGTCAAAACTACAAGTTAAAACTTAAAGCTTAGCCGAGAGCTCAAAAATAAAAATAAAAAACTAAAAAATGGCTACAGATAGCACAAAACTATCATTTGGGGACAGAATAAAAATGCTTTTCTCGTCAAGAAATCTTATATGGATGCTTGGTTTGACGCTTGTTATTGGAAGCGTCATTTATTTTACAGGTTCAACCGGAGGCACATCGTTTAAAGGAAATTTGATGGCCGAAGGTGGGGATGCGCAAGCTCCAGCGGAGGTTGTAGCGCCGGCGGAAGTTGCGGCTCAACCTGAGGTTTCAGTCGAAGCACCAGCTCCGGAAGGAGAAATTGTTGCAGTCAACGATGAAGGTTTACAGCCAACAGGCGATGGCTTTTCATCGGATGCGGTTATAACGCAAGACCTACAAAGCCCCGATGAGCAAACGTATAATCCAAATGCAGATGAAGTTATAGTGGCTGTTGCGGATGATTCGTACCAAGCAGAAGGTGCAGTTTCCGAAGAGGCGCCCGTAGAAGAACAGCAAGCGGACGTAGTTGAGGATATTGATGCTCCACAGGTTGAAGCTCCGGTTCAACCGGATATATCAGCAAATACATTCACAGATGGTGACACAAGCGACGTTACAACAAATAGCGCAGACGGCATAGTTGCATTTGATGATTCACAGATAAGCGCCGGGACCACTTCTTTAGAAGCTCCGGTTTCAGACAATTCAAGTACAGTTGCAACAACTCTTCCGGCATGGGGTTCGGAAGGCGAATTTAATAGTGCGCCTACGGCTGATGCATCTGTCACAGAGTCATATACTCAAACAGCGAATAATTCCGTAGTTAAAAAAGCCGTTAAAAAAGCGGCCCCAAAATATAAAAACATGACAAAAACGGGTCCGGAAACGCTTCTGTATGCATTCTTTGTAATTGCAGCATTCGGAGCAACAAGATTACTGAAAAAACAAAATTAATTTATATATAAAAATAAAAAATAAAAACAAAAAAATATGGATGCAAACAATTTAATACAAACTCCGGAAGAAAATACGTCTTCATGGAAAAAAATCGTCGCAGTACTCGCGATCGTTTTGGTTCTTGGCGGTGGCGCTTATTATTACTATTCAGCCGGACAATCATCCGAGCTCAAAGGTTCTGTCACAAGAAGTAGCGTCGATTTTTCTGCAACATCAAACGCTGTAACAGCAACGCAAACCGTAGATCCACTACCTACTGCGGAAAGAATAATCAATCAAGCGACAGAGTCGCAAGTGGGGACGACAGTGGACAACAAGGCTGCGGTTATCGAAAACGCAACAAGACCAACAACAATAGTTCCAACAGACACGACCACGCCAACAACTCCGGTTGCCGTTGATACAAGAGCTTGTACGATGTTGGAAATTCAAATCAAAAGCGCTTTAGCTAAAAGGGACATGGCGCAAGCAAAAATCGATGGTGCTCCATTGATAAGAGAATGGGCCGGAAAAAATTGTGGCACATTACCAACAGATATTAAGGCGTCATGGGACGCGGTTCTTGCATATAAAGAGCCGGTTGTCGCAACGGTTTCAAAATGCGACCAATTGCTCGCAAGCTTTAGAACAATGTTATTTGGCTCAACAGATAAAAACGCAATGAGAATTGCGGGAACGCCAATGGTTGCAGAATTAACAACAAATAAATGTACGATTCCGAGAGATCTTCAGGCAAAATGGGATGAAGTAAAGAATTATTATGCAACAACACCGCCTACAGCAGCACAATGTAAAACAGCTACAGATGCGCTTATGGCAAAAATTAAAGCAGGAGATTTAGCAGGAGCTGAAGCTCTTAAGCCAAGAGTCGAAAATCTTGGATGTACAATCCCTGCAGACGTTCAAGCTGCATTAGATAATTTAATAAACAATATCAAAAATCCTTTAGTTACGCCGGTCGATATATGTTCGGAAAACGTAACTAA
This sequence comes from Candidatus Altimarinota bacterium, assembly GCA_041666705.1. Lineage (GTDB taxonomy): Bacteria > Patescibacteriota > Gracilibacteria > UBA1369 > UBA12463 > UBA12463. Next base: position 13,272 of record JBAYGM010000012.1, read on the forward strand.
ATTAACCGCTTTAGTTGCGGCAAAAGATAAGGTGGGCGCAGAGTCTTTGTATAATAAAATGACAAGAGCCGCAACAAAACCATGCACGATTCCAGCCGGACTCGAAGCATCATATCAGACTTTGCTTAAAGCCGATGCGGATGTAATCGTTACAAGAGAATGTGGCGTTTTATTAACAACTCTTAATACTGCAATTACGGCTAAAGATAAAACTCAAGCTAGGGTTGCATATAATGCGGCAAAAGCAAAATGTACAATTCCACCGGCAACAGATAAAGCTTATTGGGATTTAGAGGGAGCAACAGTCGTTGTAGCGGTAGATCCATGTGTAACAAAAGCGGCAAGCTTCCAAAGCTTGCTTGATTTAGGCGCACAAGTTAGCAAAACAAGACTTGAATCAGCGTATACATCACTTAAAACTGATTGTGCGGGATCCGTTACAGCAGCTATGGAAAACACATATGCTCAGTTGATGGCGGCCGGAGAAGTTGTTACGGAGGTTACAGACGAACCGGTCACAGAGCCGGTAGTTGATGATCAAGAAGCAATTTGCGCTCAAAAAATTGGTAAATTTGATAATGCTGTTAATCAAGGAATAATTTCTCTCGCAGATGTTTTATACGATCAAATCGCCGGGAAATGTATGATTTCTCAGGATTCAATGGATTTATATAATGCATTAAAAAGCGGAGGAAATAGCGGAGATGGCGGTTATGTATATAACGGCGGCTCAGGCTCAAGCGATTCATCTGCCGGACTTGGCGGCGGAAATGTTTCTACTGGTTCAGGCACGGGAGGTAGCGCACTTATAACAGCTACGGAAGGTTCAGGCACGGGAGTAGTAAGTGCAGGAAG
>JBAYGM010000013.1:0-13995 GCA_041666705.1 Candidatus Altimarinota bacterium
AGATAGCCGAAACCAAAGATCGCGAACAGCTCAAAAAATACATGGATGAGCTCATTTCATTGCGTGAAACAGAACCGGCTTTAAGAAACGCACTAAAATACTGCTTCGAGAATTTCGACAAGGTTGAAAACGCGTGCCAAATCGCACACGATCATTTCAAAAAATCACAAGAACTAATTGCTGAATATGGCGCAAATAAAATTTCCGATGGCATGATTATTTACACACATTGCCATTCTTCAACAGTTGAAGCAATCTTAATTAAAGCACATCAGCAAGGCAAAAAATTCGAAGTTTATAACTCCGAAACGCGCCCAAGATTTCAAGGAAGAATCACTGCAACAAATCTCGCAAAAGCCGGAATAAAAGTCACACATTTTGTAGATAGCGCAGGACGCACAGCCATGAAACACGCAAATTTATTTTTATTCGGATGCGACGCAATCACAAGTGAAGGAAAAATCTTTAATAAAATCGGTACGGAATTCTTAGCGGAATTTGCAAATCAAGCCCGAATCCCCGCTTATTCATGCACAAACTCATGGAAATTCGATCCACAAACTTTATATGGATTTGAAGAAAAAATTGAAGAACGCGATCCAAAAGAAGTCTGGGAAAATCCACCCGCAGGAGTCACGATTTTCAATCCAGCATTCGAAATTATCGCACCGGATATTATCACAGGCGTAATCACAGAAATTGGCATTGTTAAGCCGGAAACGCTCGTCCTCGAAGTACAAAAATATTACCCTTGGATGGTCACATGATTTCAAAAAAAGATCTAAAATTTCTGGAAATAATTGATAAACTTGAACCTCAAGCTCTTTGTTTGCGAGCACACATTGCCGCACTCGTAGTTAAAAATAATAAAATCTTGCTCAAGCATACAAACGATTGGCATTGTCAGTATCCATGCACAGAACTCGGCTGTATTCGCAATAAAATGAATATAAAATCAGGCGAACGACGCGAAATTTGTTATGGCATTTGCGCAGAACAATGGATCATCGCAAAAGCCGCTTTAAAAGGCATTTCACTCAAAGGAGCAACTCTTTACTGCACAAAACACCCTTGCCGAATTTGCTCAAGCTTAATTGCAGAATCCGGCATCAAACGCGTTGTATATCAAGAAGGTTATCCGGAAGTTCTGGATCATTTTAATATTCTCCACGATTCAAACGTAAAAATTGAACAAGGCCCAAATACTAAGTTTAAAAAGCTTGGCGGCGCGCATACGATTTAATTGGTTTTGAAATTTGAGTTATACTGTTATAGTACTATGCTCACAGAATTTTTAATAAAATTCGGACCATCTAAAAAAATAAACGAAGCCTTTGACAAATGGCGCGCAAAAGACATCGTAGATAATCACGTATTGCCCTATTTAAAGCCAAATGAAAGTATTTTAGACATTGGATCCGGAGGCGGTCATATCTGCCTTAATTTAAAAGAAAAAGGATTTAGAGTCACACCAATCGACATATCAAATAAAAGCGTTGCGCATAGCATAAGTCCAATAATATACAACGGCTTGAAAGTCCCATTCCAGAATAAAAAATTCGACGTAGCTTTGATTTGCACGGTTTTACATCACGCAAAAGATCCTGGACAAATTTTAAAAGAAGCAAAACGCACGGCAAAAAGAATAATTATCATCGAAGATATATATGAAAATCAGGCTCATAAATACCTGACGTATGTCGCTGACAGCCTGCTAAATCTTGAATTCATAGGACATCCGCACAACAATAAAAATGATAATGAGTGGAAAAAAATATTTGAAAAAATGGATTTAAAAATATTAAATACCGAATACTATAAAAGTCTTGTGGTTTTCAAACACGCCGTATATCATCTTCAAGCATAATATGAACATCGCAATATTCACAGACGTCTTCCTTCCGCTTACAAATGGCGTTGTTAGTGTTATTGTAAATTCGAGCAAAGAACTCGCAAAACGTGGACACAAAGTGAAAATTTTCGCACCACGCATCAAAAAATCACACTTCGATAACAACAAGCCCGAGCTGGAAGGAATCGAATTAATTTTTTATCCATCAACAGACACATTTTTTCACCAAGATATAAAGCTTGCCCTGGTGCATCCGATAAAAACTCTTCGTGAACTCAAAAATTTTAAGCCGGATATAATCCATTTTCACACGCCTTTCATGATCGGAATCGAAGGAATCATGGCTGCAAAAAGGCTTAACGTTCCGCTTGTCGGCACATTCCACACATTCCTTATGGACCCGGAATTTTTGAGTAATGTAAAGTTCACAAAATTCGCAATAAAACCAATCGAAAAGCTTCTTTGGAAATATTCAAATTTTATTCATGAACAAGCTGATGTACTTATTTCGCCATGCGAATATACAAAAAATGCACTCGTCGAACACAAAATCAAAACAAAAGTTGTGCAAATCAATAATGGCATCCCGATAAATCCTCTCTCAATAGCCAAAACCCCAAACCATAATTGCATTTATACAGGCCGCTTAAGTCCTGAAAAAAACGTAGATCTTTTGCTCAAATCCTTCGCGCTTGTTATTAAAAAAATTCCAAACGCACATTTAAAAATCGTTGGTGGCGGAACAATCCAAGGCGAACTCGAACAGCTAGCAAAATCGCTTAATATAAGCCAAAACGTCACATTTACAGGCGCAATTCCAAACACGGAAATTCTAAAAGGAGACATATTTGAAAATCAATCCGTTTTCATCAATACAAGCACCTCTGAAAATCAACCAATGGCCGTGATTGAAGCCATGTCTTTTGGCATGCCAATAATCGTCATAAGGTCAAAAGGAATGCCGGAATTAGTTGAAGGAAACGGCGTTCTTTGCGACTCACATACCCCGGAAGAAATTTCGCGAAAAATCATTCATCTGTTAAATAGCCCCGAATTAATCAAAAAATTCTCCCTTGCCGCCCTCGAAAAATCAAAATTCTACGACATCAAAACCACAACTAATACGCTGGAAAAACTTTATAAAAGCGCAATATAGCAATAAGAAATTAAATTTCTCTACTAGCCACTCTGCCTTCGTCAACTTTTTTAACTTCCTGAACTCTTTCAACATGCAATCGCACAAAAGTCACTTCACCTTCTTTAATGGGCTCACCAAGGCAAGTTGCCACAGCATCCATTCCACGAGCTTGGAAACCGGCAGTAAAAACCTTTAAAACCTCCCCCGGATCATCCTCAGGGCTCGAAATACGTGTTCTAAAAGTGACCACTCCGTCTCTCTTTAACGCACCTTCAATCCTATTAAACAAACTATCGTCAGGACTATGCATATGTTATTTAGTTAAATATAGGGAGATATTATATCACCCAAAATCAATTCGTCAAAAAATAAAAACTTTTATAAAAGCGTCAACTTATAAATATTCTTCGAATCCAAGAAGTAAATTAAATTCGCAGTCTTATCAAAATAAAGTGATCTGATTTCACCTACGCCATCAAACTGATACTGTTTTGAATAACTAAGCTCTTCGCCTTTCTTTTCTTTTTGGAAAATATAAAGTCTATTTTCAGAGCTATCCAATGCAAAAATCTGCATCATCTCATCATCAGTAAAGATTTTTGAAGCGGAAACCATTGGTCTAAAAGGAGTTTTTGTCATAGGCGTAGATTGTGCATTCCCACGATAATATCTAATGATTTGACCATCGTTCAATGCAACGAAAATATTTCCATCAAGAGCAAGATCAACTGCATTTTTTAAATCGCCATCTTTTTTATACGCCTCAGCATTTCCAAACGCATCCTTTGTATTCAAATAAGAATATCTCCAAATCTGATCTTCTTCAGGACTCAAAATATAGACTCTATCGCCCCAAGCTTTAATCGCTACACCTTTATGGAAAACACCATCAGCAGTCGAGAAATATTTAAAAACTCCATCTTTAAATTCAATTAATTTTCCTGATTTTGTTAAGAAAACCAAACTAGCCCTCTCTCCAAATACAGTTCCGGCAATAACGGTTTCGCCATCAGCAATTTTCATAGGTTCACCAATTTTATCAAGCAAAATTTCAAACAATGAAGATTCATCAAAAATATACATTCTATCTTTCAAGAAAAGCACACCAAGTGCATTTATGCCTGATTTAGCCTTGTTTAAATCCATAAATAAATCGGGGGTGCTTCTTTTTACATTATCCAAAACGTCACGAGTATCTTGTATTTTGGCTAAAACTTCAGTAGCTTTCGCACGCATATCTGTATTTAAGACTTCTTTTGCGGATTGTTCTGCGTGTGACAAAATTCTCGCAGCTTCAACCTTATCGTATTGACCCTTTGTCATGGCTTCACTGATTTCATCACGAGCCGCATTTAACTTTTGATCTAAAACAAGCAATTCCGCACTTCTACCCTGACTATATTTAACAACACCAATAACAACTCCAAGCAAAACAATACCTGCAATTGCAATTGCGAGAGCCTTATCTTTATAAGATTCAGGCTTAATAAAACGACTTTTCAATTCCATAGCTTTTTTGAACGCATCACCGGCTTTAATTTTTAATTTATCAAAATCAATTTTATCAAACTGCAATTTATCTTTTAAATTGCGCATATTTCGAAATTTCTCACTCTTTAAAAAAGGAGACAAACCTTTCAAAAATCCAAATTTGCTAGCCAAAAATGAAGGACGAATAACAGCACCATCCTCAATTTCCTCCTCTAATCTATCGCTCGAAATCGGTTCTTCCATTTGCTTTTCCGATACGCTAATCCCGGCTATTGCAATTTTTCCAAGAATTTCAGGAGAAACAGCTTCTTTAAGCTCTTCCAAGGATTTAATAACATCACCGGCAACAACTGATTTTGAAAATTCAGTTTTTGAAATATAACGAAGTAATCTGCTTGAGCACAAAACAACAAAATCGTTCATTTCAAGAGTCCCGCTCGCAATATTCATGAAAAATTCATAATTATCTTCAGAAAGACCTTCTGTCAAAACGCTCACATATCTCTTTCTAATTAAATAAGCCTCAGCTTCTCCACATTGTGAAATCAAAAGTTCATTTTTTACACTCGCCGCAATTACAACACTCAAATTACCTATATAACGAGACGATTTCTCTTCTTTAAAAGACTCCAAAGTCTTATTAACATCCTTTAAGCCGGCTTCAAATCTTGCGTAAGGTTCTTTTTCCAAATCAGTAAAAAATCTTTTTCGCATTCTTTCAAAAACCGCCTCGGCAATTGCTTCGGCTTCCGCGGGGTTGTTTTGAATTTCTATTGTAACCCAAAGCCTGCCTCCCTTTTCGCCCAAATCTTCAGTTGAATCATAGACATAATTCTCTAAAAAGCTGTTTTCGTCTCTTCCGATAAACAAAAACTCGTAATTGAGGTGAGTTGGCATAAATAATCAAAAAATATTCTTATTTAATATACAATATATACTATATCTTTGCAAAGCAAATTGACATGGGCTCATTTTCCCGCTACTCTTTTATATGTCGACCAAACGAATTGCTCGTAAATTGACATTTATAAATTGTAAATTTAAAAAATATGCTCGGAAAATCAAAAAAGAGAAAACGTTCAAAGAGACACGGATTTTTAGGTAAAATGAAGACCGTAGGCGGAAGAAAAACGCTTGCAAGAAGACGTGCAAAAGGAAGAAAAAGGATAACAACGGCTTAAAATGCTTCCAAAAAGCATGAGGTTAAAAAAATCTGAAGTGGAATTTTTGCTTGATAAAGGACTTAAACAAAGATCAAATTTTTTCTCAATAATTTTCAGAAAAAACAATAAAAGCTCTTGCCGCTTTTGCGTTGTAGTAGGGAAAAAACTGCAATTAAAACCGGCTCAAAGAACAACTCTTCGCAGAAAAATCTACGAAGCAATAAGAAAAAACTTAGATCACATATCAGATGCAAATATCGACGCGGCGTTTATACCATATACACAGATAAATAAAAAAACACCCGCGGAAGTCGAAAAAGAAATAATTTATATATTGACCAACTTTAACAAATGGGCAAAAACATACTAAAAAACGTAATAATATTTATAGTCATATTCTTGGGTATAAATCTTATATTCAATGCTTTTACAGGAAATAAAACCTCAACTAGCGACACTGCAAACAAAAGCGAAGTCAGCATAACCGTTGACGCACAAATTGCCCAAGAAAAGCTCGTCACGGCTACAATCAAAAACAACACACAGGCCGCAATAACAATAAAAAACGATTGCCCAAAAGAACCTTTGAATGTGTATAAATATAATGGCACAACTTGGGGACAATTGAATTCAGAAGCAAAAATAGACTGCGGAAAATTACCGGAATTAATTATTCAACCGGATAAAGAACAGCAAATTTGGTATGACAAATGGAACCACGCTCTTTTTGGAGAAATCGGAAAATATAAAATTTCCCTTATAACAACAATAAACAGCAACGAGAAAACCTTTGAATCAAACGAATTTGAAATAACTCAAAAAGGATTTTTCAGAATAATCTGGGATAGCGGTTTTTATCATCCAATATATAACGCATTGATATTTTTAACGAATGTAATGCCGTTTCGCGATCTTGGTTTAGGCATAATCTTTCTAACATTAATAATCAGATTCATCCTGTTCTTCCCATCTCATCACGCAATGAAATCTCAAAAAAAGATGCAAGAAGTCCAACCGGAGATTGATCGCATAAAAGAAAAATTTAAAGGCGATCAGCAAAGAATCGGACAAGAGACAATGCGCATTTTTAAAGAAAACAAGGTAAGTCCATTTGGTGGATGTTTGCCAATTTTAATTCAATTCCCATTTTTAATCGCAGTTTTTTATGTAATTCAAAACGGATTAAATGAAGATAACGTATATATGATTTATGACTTCCTCAAGGGATTTGTATCGCTCGACAATATCAACGTTATGTTCCTTGGAATTTTAAATCTAACTGAAAAAAATGCATACGTACTCCCCGTAATAGTTGGCGGACTCCAATTTCTACAGATGAAATTGTCATTTGCAAAAAAACCGTCTAAAGCGGGAGAAGAAGAAAAGAAAAAATCAGAAACTCAAAGTGTAAACAAAATGATGCTTTATTTTATGCCTGTAATGATCGCCATTTTCACAGCTTCCGTGCCTGCCGGTGTCGGCATATATTGGGGCATTTCAACTGTATTCAGCATTGGCCAGCAACTAATGATAAATAAGGCAAAAACCGACAACGAGCCAAAAGTAAAAGTAGTCTATAAATAATATAAAACCATGGATATTAAAAACGATTTTGAAGATATTCTTCGCGAACTCCTGAATAAAGCTTTAAAAACTTTCACGGGAAAAATAGAAATTACAGAAGAAAATGAAACATATCGCGTAAACATAATCAGCCCTGAAGATTCAGCGGTTTTGATTGGATATCACGGAGAAACTTTGCAAGCTCTCCAACATATTTATAAAACGCTCATATTCAGAAAATTTCCTGACAAAAAAATCAGCCTGACTCTCGACATCGACAATTACAAAAAAGCTCACGAAGACAGCTTGATTCAACTTGCCGAAAGAAAGGTCTCACTCGCAAGGAAAAACAACCAAACGCAAATTATGCCACCAATGCCGGCATATATGCGCAGATTGATTCATATACACCTCTTACAAGAACAATTTAGCGACATCGCAACAGAAAGCGTCGGTGAAGGAGAATCCAGACAAGTCACAATCAAACTAAAAGATGCAGCGTAAATTTCAAATCGCAGCCCTGATATCGGCTATAATCGTGTGCGTTTTAACGCCACTTATTTTAAAGCCGTTTTTATACGCACAAGCGGAAGAAATTAAGATTGAACCGTATTTTAAAGATGTTCAGGAAGGCTATCCTTATTACACCGCGATTCAATATTTAAAAAGTGAAGAATTAATTGATGATAAAGATGAAAACTTCAATCCTGACGCACAAATAAGCCGCGCTGAAGCCGTAAATTACATTTTGCGCGTCACTCTTGGATATGTGCCGGATGAAAAACCCACAATAAAACCATTTTCAGACGTTCCATTGGAAAGCATTAATGCAATGTACGTCCAAAAAGCAAAAGAATTAAAACTCGTAAACGGATATAATGCCCGCAGATTTCAACCAAACAAAAAAATATCGCTAGCTGAAGCCATAAAAATCGTATTGGAAACAGATAAGCTAATTGATGGAACAATGGTTTTTGAACAACCGACTGAAGATGTTTTCGCAGATGTTCCAAAAAATGCTTGGTTTAGCTCTTACGCAAAAATCGCAAAACAAAGACGAATAATCAGATTCGGCCAAGCGGACGAAATGTCGCCAAGTGATTTAATTTCAAAAGGATATTTAATGGACATTTTATATCGCGCAAAAAAATATCACGCAGGATATACATTTGGAATCGCCTCGTTTTATGACAAAAAGTTTGAGGGGCGAAAAACGTCATCAGGTGAAATCTTCACACATGCAAACCTCACAGCCGCACACAAAACTCTCAAATTTGGCACACGTTTAAAAATCACAAATCTAAAAAACTCAAAATCAGTGGAAGTTACAGTAAACGATCGCGGACCATATACAAAAAATTTCGAAATTGATTTATCCGAAAGCGCGTTTACAATGATAGGAGAAAAATCAAACGGCATAATACCTGTCCAAATAGAAATTTTACCGGAACAGACCGGAAGCGAAGCGAACGGTCTATAAAAATAAAAATATGAAATACAAATCCCTCCAAACTCGCAAACCCCTTTCGATTGAAATCAAAAAAACAATCACTTATTTGCTAATTACTTTAACAACAATAATCATTGGTTTAAGCGCATATTTCATTCTCGCAATCGGCAGCACATCCCAAAAAGGCTATGCTTTAAAACAGCTCCAACTCGAAAATAACCAACTCCGCCTTGAAGGTGAAGAACTCGAATCCGAACTTACAAAAATACTCTCCTACCCTAAAGTTGAACAAACCGCCGAATCAAAAAAAATGATCGAACCGGAAAATAAGGTTTATATAAATACAACGGCAAAAAAACAAAGTAAGTATTGACATACTCCACACAAGATGTTAAAATAACTCCCTTAATTTATAATTAATGGAGGCAGTATCAAAAGGCTTAAATAAAGGCTATTTTTCAGTGGAAACGCCGGAACAAGGCGTGACCATTGTTGATTTTACAAAATACAAAGGTGAAAATATTTGGACAAAGGAAAGGCTAGATGCGTTTTTGGAAATAGTTGAACAATTAGAGCAAAACCCGCCCGAAAAAGGTGTTATATTCATGATGGGAAACCACTATGGCGCAGACATATTTTTCTTTGCAGGTGCAACTCAAGAAGAATTTTTAGAATTTATTCAAAAAATAAATCTGGCATTTAATAAAATTGAAGCCTTAAAATGCCAAACTGTAGCGGTTTTTGGAAGTTGTTTTGGAGGCGGACTAGAACTCGCACTCGCTTGCAAAAAAAGAATCGGAATTGAACATCCAAAAGCAAAAATAGGCCAAACTGAAGTAAATTTTGGGTTAATTCCAGGAGCGGGCGGAACCGTAAGACTTCCAAGAATCATAGGAACTGAAGCAATACCGCTTATCGTAAATGGAGAAAAAATAGACGCGGATACAGCATTAAGAATTGGATTAATAGACGAAAAAATTCAAGAAACGGAAAATCCATACGACAAAGCAAGAAAAATGCTCGAAGAAGAAGTTAATGAAAAAGAAAAACGAAACTTTGATGTAGATGAAATTAGAAACACAATAAGACAACGAATAAACCTATATGAACTCGAAAACGTTCAAATGGCAGCATTAAATGCAGTTGTCGCAGGAATGAGAAATGCAAACGAAAAAACTCCGGTACTTGATCCATTCAAAATAGAACAATACTGGTTTTGGACACTCAATCCCGACGACAGATTCAAAGCAATAGCGACATTCTTAGCAACAAAAAACAGGGTTGAAGATTTAATGGACCTTATTTAAATAATTTCTTTTATTTTCTGAAGCAATAATTCAAACTTCGTATATCCGGATGCGGTATTAAAATGCCCCGCATTAGGCACAAACATTAAATCTATGCCAAGGTTTTTCGCAAGCTCTTGCCCGTTTATTAATTGCACAAAAGGATCGTTGTCTGAATGAAAAACAACAAATTTTTCCGCGCTATTTTTTATCTTTGCCCAATCGAACGGATGCGCAATAAACGGCTTATCCGTCTCATAGTATTTGGTAACAGAAACACCAATCGGCGCCGCAATAATAAAAGTGGCTTTAACTTTATTTGGAATTTTTTCAAGTTCACGCAGAAGAACCGCACCTCCCAAACTATGGCCAATTAAAACCATATCCGGCCCAAAATCTTTCTCATATTTTTCAAGGAAATTAAACCATTTATCAAAATCCGGCTTATCTGCATCCGGAAGCTGAGGAACGGTAACATTATGTCCCAGCTTTTCAAGCTCGACCTTCAACCAAGGAAAAAAATTTTCCTCAGGATAACCGCCCGTGCCATGAAAAATAAAAAAATCCATAGTGTGGTAGCGCCACGGGGAATTGAACCCCGGTTCCCAGGATGAAAACCTGGTGTCCTAACCACTAGACGATAGCGCCATGAATACGTAAAAGTACGCAATCTAGTATATGTATTTTGGGAATTAAGTCAAATAATCAGAAAAATATCCGTGGTATCTTCTCCTTATATCATCCGGCAAACTATCAAACCCGCCGACCATACCTCGACACTTTTCAGAACCACAAGAACATTCAAACGGATGAAACAAACGTTGTTCAGTCATCGCATAATCAAAAGTGATCGGATCACCTTTTTTTATAGGCTTTATCGCAACAAGCGTTGTTTTATTTTTTATACCGCAATTTGGATCACAAGAATGATTCACGAATCTCCACGGCTCGGAAACCAACAAATGCTCGAAAAGCCCAATTTGAAGCGTATAAACTCCCCTTTCATCAGTCACAATTCCTTCAAAAGTTAAAACTTCTTCGCCAACTGCAAAATCTCTCGCAGCACGAACCTCCGTGCCTTTCTCAACGCTTTCATAAAGTTCAATTTCGTTCATAATTTAATTTAATAAACAGAGAGTAATTATATAATAAGATATTAAAATGTCCATTTTCCGTACTGGGACGGAATTTGAAAACACCTTTTTTGGCTTTCTGTTGCTATTTTTTACACATCTTAACATAAGCGCCTAATATATTTCCGCTTATTTTCACTACAATTTATAACATTGTATAAAACTAAAAATTGCCTGATAATTAAGCTATGAAGCCTTGGAAAACAATTAAATCAAAATACATCCTCCGCAATAAATTTCTTGCAATTCGCAAGGACGATTGCCTAATGGAAAATGGCAAAATCGCAAAAGATTATTTTGTAATCGAAAAATTTGACTATGCCATGATTGCGGCTTTTACAAAAGAAAATCGCCTTATTATGGTGGAGCAATATCGCCACCCCGTTGGAACAATCGGAATCGAATTACCCGCCGGCGGACTCACGCATAAAAACGAATCAATAAAATTATGCGCAAAGCGCGAACTGCTTGAAGAAACCGGATATAGCATAAAATCTCTCAAAAAAATCGGTGAATTTCACGCGGCATCAGGGCTTTTAAATAATAAAATGCACCTTTTTATCGGATATAACGCCATAAAAACGCACGAACAAAATCTTGATGAAAACGAACAAATCACTCCCCTTCTTTTCAGCAAACAAGAAGTGCTTAAATTGCTAAAACAAGGTAAAATAAAGGATGCCAGTACGGTCCTTACGTTAAACATTATTATCAACAACAATCTATGGAATATTTAAATATAAAACCTTTTAAAACCCGCATCTATCTCGATAATGCGGCAACAACGCCGATCGACCCGAAAGTCTTAAAAGAGATGGAACCATTTTTGAAAAACGATTTTGGAAATCCGGGCGGAATGTATTCGTATGGATATGAAGCACGCGAAGCAATCGACCACGCAAGAACCATCATCGCAAAATATTTAAACTGCAACGCAGGCGAAATAATTTTCACGGGAAGCGGAACCGAATCAGATAATCTCGCGATCATCGGAACTGCAAAAGCCAACCAAAAACACGGCAAACACATTATAACAACAAAAATCGAGCATCCTGCGGTCTTGGAAACATGCCAGACACTCGAAAAAAACGGATTTCGCGTCACATATTTGAATGTTGATAAAAACGGTTTAATCGATTTAAAAGAGCTTGAAAAAGCGATAACTCGAGAAACGATTTTAATCAGCATTATGTATGCAAATAACGAAATCGGCACAATCGAACCAATCGCGGAAGCCGGCAAAATAATCGCAAAAAAACGCAATAAAGAAACCGGACTTCCTTACTTTCACACAGACGCATGCCAAGCTGCCGGAGCGCTTTCGCTCGACATAAACGCACTTGGCGTTGATATGATGACTTTAAACGGAAGCAAAATTTATGGACCGAAAGGAGTCGGCGCACTTTATCTCCGAAAAAACACAAAAATCGAACCATTGATTTATGGCGGCCACCAAGAATTTGGAATCCGCGCAGGAACGGAAAATGTCGCAGGAATTGTCGGATTTGCAACGGCCCTGGATTTGGCTCAGAAATCAATAAAAACCGAAGTTCCACGCATAAAAAAACTTCGCGATAAACTGCTTTCCGGAATTCAAAAAAGCATCAAAAAAATCATTGTAAACGGCCACCCTGTTCAAAGACTTCCAAACAACATTCATATATCAATTTTCGACATTGAAGGAGAAGCATTGGTTCTTTATCTGGATCAAATGAACATTTGCGCAGGCACCGGCTCTGCCTGCAGTTCAAAAATGCTCGAAGCGTCGCACGTCCTCCGCGCGATAAGCCTCCCGCATGAAATCATTCATGGCAGTTTGCGCCTTACGCTCGGCAAAAACACAACAGAAAAAGAAATCGAATATACGATCGAAACTCTAGCAAAAATAGTCGCGCATCTCCGCGCAATGTCACCTATCAACTTAAAATACACACGATGAAAAAATTAAATAAAAAACCCGTTAAAAAATCCGCGTCAAAATCGCCCGACGTGATTTCATTTAAAGGCACACCGTGGCTTTATTCCGGAATCGTCAAAGAACACTTTTTAAATCCAAAAAACTTTGTAATAAAAGGAAAACCAACTTTCAAATGGAACGGAGTCGGCATGGTCGGCAGTCCGGCATGTGGCGACATGATGAAAATTTGGCTTCTTATCGATCAAAAAACCGATCGTATCAAAAAATGCGGCTGGCAAACTTTCGGATGCGCATCAGCAATCGCATCAACATCCGTTTTATCAGTTATGCTTGTTGAAAAAGGCGGCATGAAAGTCGAAAAAGCCCTAGAAATAAGTCAGATGGATATCTTGAAACGTCTCGGCGGTCTTCCTTCACGCAAAATCCACTGCTCGGTTCTAGGCGATAAAGCTTTAAAAGCCGCAATAAACGATTATTTCAGAAACACAAAGCAAGGCTCACGCGTCGTTGCCGAAGGCTCACGCATGATCGATAAAGTCCTCAAAATCACAGACAAAGACATCGAAGACGCAGTCCTCCACGGCGCAAAAAGCTTCGAAGAAGTTGTCGAACGCACCAAAGCCGGCAAAGGCGACCCTTCCTGCCTCCCCCTCGTCGAAGAACTCGCACATTTTTACATCAGCAAGTATTTTCCTTGCGAGAATTGCAAGATGAAGGGGAAGAAGTAGGGTGTATAAACACTAGTTAACTGAAATTGATTTTGGCCAAAACTCAAATAAAAGTATGATTAACTTATGAAGAAACTCATTGTTTTCGACTGGAATGGCACCTTGCTCTCAGATACACAGGCCTGCATGGAGGCCGACAATCATGTGCTAAAAGCATTTGGCGGCAAGTCAGTTGATTTAAAAACATATAGAGATACGATCGTTATTCCTGCCATCGATTTTTGTGTTCAACACGGTTGTAACCGCAAAGAAATTCAACAAAAATCTCAAAAA
>JBAYGM010000014.1:0-12597 GCA_041666705.1 Candidatus Altimarinota bacterium
ACAGCGCCAAGAACAACATTATTCGGGATTTCAAATGTATAAGCTGAAGAATAAATAAAGTCTCCACTCACACGCGCATCATTTGAAAAGTTCGCATAACTTCCAATATCCATTTTTATACTTTTTCCAACGGTTCCGCGTATAAGCACTGAGTTGATGCTTCCTTGCATATTGCCATAAACAACACCGTCCATTCTCAGATTTCCGGCAAAAACAATGAGGTCGCCGTTAATAACCGTATTTTTTGCGACATAAACATCGCTACCCATAACAAATAAATCTCCGCCAATGACTCCGGTGATTATTGCTTTGCCGGTTGCAAGCCTCACGCTTCCAGTGACATTTGAAGTGATGTTGATATTCGCCGCCGCAGCGATAACATTTCCCTTGATATCATTTTCAATATTTATATTTGCACCCGCCCCAACAAAATCACCATTCAAATTCGCACCGATATTTAAGTTTTGCCCTAAAATATAAGCGTTTTCCAGAATTGGATTTTTTATATCAACATTTTGTCCACCAACCAAACTCGCCCCAAAACAAACAGAAGGGATAACAAATAAAGCGCACGCAATAAAGGAAATGATTTTTTTCATATTGAGGGGTTAGATTTATTAATGAAATTATATCACAACGGATTTTTGAATTCAGGTTCCCATTTAAATCTTCTGCGAGCCCCCTTAATTACTTGGCAAATTCCATTTGTTCTAATAATTTCGCCTTCAGTAACTGAGTGCAAACGCATTTCCCAACTAGGAGTTATCAATATGATAGTCGTTGGCACTACATCATGCTCTCGCTCTAATAAAGCTTCTAATGGTATTCCACGGACATAGCATATTTCACAGATATGCATTGCTCGTTTAACAATAGCTTGAGATACACCGCCAATTACAGAATGTATTTCTTCATTAAATGGAGCTACAAGCGGTTTTCGCAGCAAGTGCTTTATATTAACCCTATTATTTTCCTCCAAGCTTGCCATATTAATTTTTTAGACAATAATTTACAATATTAGCGTCCAAAAATCAATGACAAATTATATTGCTGTATTAAAATATAAAAATTTGTTAAACTGAACTTTAGATTAATTTTTTTAAAACCCTCACATGAAAAAACAAAAGATCTCAAGATCCCCAAGGATTTCATTTAGCATTATCGTTACGGCATTTGTTATTGCCGTAATAGCTTTAAGTTTCTTTGTAAAACCGGATTTTATTCAAGGACTGATTATGAAGGTTGGTATGTCACCAAAAACTGCAGTAAAAAGCGTTGCAGTGCGACCACTTCCGATTCCGGATGCGCTGGGCGGAAAACTGGATATAAATGTTATGAATGCTGTAAAAGCTGAATTTCAAAGACAAAAAGCCAGTTTACCAAAAAAGATGACAAAATTGTCAGAAAAAGATATGGCTAGAATAAATATTTATAATAATTTGAAAAGGGTTAAATTCGGAAAGAAAAATGATGATAATCTTCGAAGAAAAACTGCGCTTATAATGTCGGCCATTGGCAACAAAAAGATCGCAGACGATCTAAAGGTTTTAATGGATACCGGAACAGCGGTCGATGTTAGTAAAAAAATAAAAGAATATACCGACACTTTGTCATGGAATACTTACGATGGGCTTCCAGTTCCTCAGAATTTTATTTTAGCGTTTAAATATCCGGCCGAATACGCAAAAATGAATGCGGCAAATATAAGTGTAAACACGCCAAAATTTGGGACATTATTTGGCGCTTGTGTTATTGGCAATCAGGCTATGACAATCAATTCGGCATCTTTTGAATCCAGAGGAGAGCCGGGCATTTCGACAAACTTTCAAGGATATTATTTAACATGGGACGCAGCTACAAATTCATACAAAGGAAATCAATTTTGGCCAAGCTCAATGGAATCATGGGGGTCCTGGAACGGGAACGTTACATTGCCGGCTCCAATAACCCTTGATCCAAACGGTCCTCAGCAATGTACGATTTTCGGTATTGCATATCAAAAAATCAACCAAACTCCTGTGGTTGGTTATAATCAATTTAATTTGACGGGGCTAAGGAATCAAACTCCGGGAGACATCAATGTTGTAAAAATTTGGACCTCAGACATGCCTTATCTTATGAAGGTTGGCGATGATTCCGCGGCTCATGGAGTTATAGATTTATTTGATTATAAAAATCAGGTGGGATTTGTTAAATATAGCGACGATATTCCAACCCCGCAATTTGTACCTATTAATAGTATGGGGGTTTATTTTGGGTCTACGCAAGTAAGGACTTATGGGGATTCATATGCGGAAATGAGCAACATGAAGGTAGAGCTGGAGTCGACATATAGCGACGATATTGTTGTTAATGGTAAGTTCTATATTAATAGTGAATATAGTCTTTCCGACAACATAAGGTCAAAAAGCTTAGAAGTTCCGGCCACCTTACACAAAGGATTGAATACAATTCCTGTAAATTTATCTTTTTATCCCGGCGCACACATAAATATTTATTTCATGGCGGAACTGGTACCTGGAACGATTGGAAAGTTTCAAACTGTATATAAAGGTTTTGATACTACAGCGGAACAAGTTCAAACATATGGTTGTTGGTATGCGGATGTTGCAACGAATTCATGTTCTGCGGTGCCCTTTGTGAAATATCCGGCGGGTGAAATAAACGTGATTATTCCGGATGTGGGTGATTCAACTTTGGATGTGTCGTCTTATCCGTATGAATTTTATTCATGGAATAACTGGTTTGATAAATATTCTATAGGACCGGAGGCTAACTCTATTTTCCAGCTTAACTTAAATGGAACAGCGCCAACGCCTGATATGGAAGTAGGCCCAATAAAAATAAAAGTTCTTGGAAATTTCACTCAGAGTTTGGGGGTGCACATTAGAGTAATGCGTGGGAATTTGATTGATCCAAACGCATCTTACGAAGTAAATAGTGATATGACGGTATTGCCGGGTAGCATTATAACGATAGATAAAGTGGAAGTGGGAGGGTATGGAAGTGTTAATGCATATATAATTCCAACAAGTGTTCCAAGTGATTCTCTTTTGTCGCCAAAATATATAAAATTTTTAGTTGAAGCTATTCCCGCTAAATATAAAGCTGATGGTTATTATGTACATGCAGGGGAGGTGGTTCCAACGACAATATATCCGGTTAATTCTTTGCCAATTGCATCTGCTAAAACTGAATTTGGAGACAATTCTCTATTTGCATGGCAAGGTGGTCAAGGCTATCCACGTCAGCAAATCGATTTATCAAGACAGGGCAATAATGGTGAATTTACAGTCAATGCTGCGTGTTTCACTGCTCGCGGGCAATCAGATCTTTTTTCTTTTACATACAAGCACTGGTCACAGTTGAGCTCTCCTTTCAAGGATATTATTTTGGACGCAGGATTCACGAAAATTTATTATAATAATGCAATTCTTGGAGTAGACGGCGTCGTTAAATGGACAGAGCATGATGTAACGTTTACATTGACCAACCCTAAGCGCGTGAACAATGGAGACACTTATTGTTTGAATTTGAATGTGCTATCTCCTACTGTTGCGGTTGCTAATGCTTGGTTTGATCTTTCAAATATTGAAGTAAAAGATACGCATGGAATTCCGATAAAGACATATACGCAAACAATACCTTCAACGATTGAGCTGAAAGACGGCAACATAAAGGGCGCAATTTACAATTTTAATTGCAGCCAGTTTGATGCGAACGGGAAGTGCTTATATTAAATCGAAAACTGCCACAGTTTCAATGTGATACGTATGAGGGAACATATCGACAGGCTGAACTTCGCGGAGAGAGTAGCCGTTATCGACTAAAATGCGGGCATCTCTTGCGAAAGTGGTTGGGTTGCATGAAACAAAAATAATTTTGCGGGCTTTAAATCCGGCAAGTTTGAGCGAGAGTTTTTCGCCAAGACAAGCACGTGGCGGATCAACGATGATTATATCCGGATTTTGAGGCAGATTTTTCAGTTCTCGTTCTGCGTCGCCACATAAAAATTTAATATTTTTAAGGTCATTTAATTCTGCATTTTTCTTTGCGATTTCAATCGCGCTTGCGTTTATTTCAACGCCAAAAATTTTAGTCGCAAATTTCGCAAAACAAATTCCAGTCGTTCCGGTTCCGCAAAACAAATCAAAAATCGAATCAGTTTTTTTGGCATCAGCAAGAGAAAAAACGGTTTCATATAAAACTTGCGCTTGAAAAGTATTTGGCTGAAAAAATGCGCTTGGAGTTATGTCGAATTTAATTTTTTCGCCACCGATTGAAAGTTCTTCTCGAATAACAGGCGCACCAAAAATAAGTTTTTCAGTTACGCTTTTTCTTTCACCTCTTTTATCGGAAATTTTTGTGTGATAAAAGGAGGTAATTTTATTTGGGAAGTTTTTATTTGTTTCTGTGACAAGCTGCGCCATCAGGCCACTTTCAAACTCCGCGCCGGTCACCAAATTCGCCATAATTTCACCCGTTGTTTTTGCCTCACGTATAATGAAATTTCGCAAATCAAGAGCGGTTTCGGCATTGCTGCCGTTGCCACTGGATTTTTTCAAAAAATCACGTACAAATTTTGTTATTTCCACGCAGATTCCGGAAACCAAAAAGCATTCTTGGATGTCGACGACATCATGATGCATCCGTGCCAGATGAAGCCCAAGCTGCAAGTTCGCGCCGGATCCGTCAAAGCTAAATTCCATTTTATTTCGATATTCAAAGGGTAACCCGCATCCGATGATTTTCTTCACAGGTGGATTTTCAAATTTTCCAATTCGTTCAAGGCTTTCTCGCACCTGATTTTCCTTATATTCAAGCTGTTTTTTATAATCAAGATTTTGCCAAACGCATCCTCCGCAAGTTCCAAAATGACGGCATTTCGGCACAACTCGAAGTGAAGACGGTTTAATCATTCGGACAACTCTCGCTTCCGCAAAGTTCTTTTTTATTTGATAAAAACTCACCTCGACTTCATCGCCGGGAATCACATTTTCAACAAAAACCGCGAGCTTTTTGCCTTTAACATCAGATTTTTCATCATCAATAGCAACGCGCCCAATCCCTTGCCCTCCAAACGCAAGATTCTCGATTTTTAAGATAACTTTATCTCCTCTTTTTAACATGGGCCAATTATACTACAACTTAAGGAAACGGCCTCGCTACCGCATATTGCTAAATCTCATTTTATATGATATAATGATATAAATTAAACAAAAACAAATGAAAATCCGTTTTTGCGGCGCAGCTCGCGAGGTCACAGGCTCAAAACACCTGCTTATGCTCAATGATAAGCGTATTTTGCTTGATTGTGGTATGTATCAAGGTCCGCGTAAAGAATCTTTTGCAAAAAACAACGCATATCCTTTTGATCCGCGCTCAATCGACTCAATGATCCTTTCTCATGCGCATATTGACCATTGCGGCAACATTCCGGCGCTTTCACACAAGGGTTTTAAAGGAAAAATTTATTCAACTCTCGCCACAAAAGACCTCGCTTCATATATGCTTATGGATTCGGCAATGATTCAGGCTCGCGATATGGAATATATCAAAAAACACGAGAAACCAAACAGGCTAAATAAGCCAAATTTAACTCCAAATCAAGCTCCGCTCGAGCCTCTTTATACAGTCGAAGACGTAACAGAGGCAATGACACAATTTGTTGGAGTGGAATATGAAAAAGCATTCCCGGTTGAAGATGGGCTTGCGGCATGTTTTTATGATGCAGGTCATATTCTTGGCTCTGCAATCACACATTTCGTCGTTTATGATAAAGAAAAAAATCGCAGATTCACAATGGCGTATACGGGCGATATTGGTCGCAGAAATCTTCCGATTTTAAAGGATCCACAATATCTTCCACAAACGGATTATTTGATTATTGAAAGCACGTACGGCGATAGATTTCATGAGCCAATTGAAGATGTGCAAGCCAAACTTGCAGATATCATTAATAAAACTGCGCAAAAAGGCGGCAAAATTTTGATTCCCGCATTCGCACTTGAGCGCACTCAAGAACTTATTTATTACTTCAATGAATTAAGTAAAAATAAAGCGATTCCGCAGATCCCGATTTTCGTTGATAGCCCGCTTTCAGTCAAGCTTTCAGATGTGTTTAAAGCGCATCCGGAATGTTTTGACGAAGAAACGCGCAAGCTTATTAATGGGAAAGAAAATCCATTTGGATTTGGCACGCTAAAGTATATTTCTGATCCGGAGGATTCAAAAAAACTCAATTCATACAAAGGTCCATGCATAATCATTTCCGCATCAGGAATGGCTGAGCACGGTCGTATTGTCCATCATCTTAAAAACAATATTGAAGATCCAAAAACAACTGTTTTATTTGTTGGATATCAGGCTGATAGAACGCTTGGTCGCAAGCTGGTTGAAGGATTAAAAGTTATTAATATTTTTGGCGAGCAATATAAGGTTAATGCAAATATCGTGAAGATGGACGCATTTTCCGGTCACGCCGATCGCAGTGATTTGATTGATTTTATTTCAAACGTTAAAGGTCTTAAAAAGATTTTCATAGTTCACGGCGAAGAACAGCAATCTTTAACTTTTGCCGCGCACCTCAAAGAACTCGGCTACGACACATACGTTCCAAAATTTGCCGAAGAGGTGGAGATTTAAAGACTACCTCTGTCCCCACTCTACATACAAAAGCCGATTCAAGGAAACGTCCCCATTTAGCTTGACATTTCATCTCAAAGTGTTAGAATTTCCCTCCTATTATTTTTTGTTAAAAAATGGAGGACGAAAGAGGTGCTTTTGAGGACGAAGAAAGTCCGGAGTTAAGTGAAAACCCTGGAATTTTGATGGAATGGGACGACCCGGAGAATCTTCCGCAGTCAATGGTTGATAGTGGATGGTTTGGTGGTCGCGAAAAACAACAAGCGATAGAGTCTGAGCGTTTATCTGTAGCAGGTGATGCGGTTTTATTTCAAAGACCGGGATTCGTTGACTCGATTGATAATGAAGTATCGTCCAGAAGGAAAAGAAAAATTATATTGGTACCACTAGCGCAACCGGCACCTGATGCTAAAAAAGAGGAACCAGCCCCAGCAGAAACAGCTCAAGTGTCTAAAAAGAAAGGCGGAAGGCTCACGGAAGAAGAAAAAAAGCGCCGACTTTACGAGAAAGAATATAAAGCAAGACGCAGGGCTGAGCAGCGTGAGAGGATGAAGAGCTATAGAGAAGATCAAAAATATCGCGAAAAAAAGCTAAGAGAAGTCAGGAAAAAAATGCCAAAGTGCTTTGATCTATCACAAGATGTTCACGGCATGGCAGCGTATCTTTACGATGAGCGATTTGTTCCATGTAGAAATGTTCATCGGCCGGGATATAACAGGGATGTTTGCGATAATTTAAAGTTATACAGTGTCGCAAGAATGAGGAGTCCGGTATATCTGATGAATGAAAATTTAGGCTGGTGTGGTCATGAATATATAACACAATCACGTTACGTTAGGGACATAACCGAGTACGGGGTGAGGTTAAAAGGGAACAGCATTTCAACGCCCGGAAAAGTTGAATTAGATGGAGACAAAATGCGCATTAGGCTTACGCAAAAAGGAGTTCGTGAGATGAGCGAAGACGAAAGGTATGTAAGATGTTTTTTTGCTCAATTTGACGGCGATGACGATGGAGCGGATGAGGACGACGGTGGCGGCGGCGGGTGGACCGCTTACATGTTCCAACAGAAATTTTATGCACAATATATTTATGGAAACCTTGGGCGAGCTGGAGATACGCCATTTGATTGGGCGTATTTGAGATCACAATTGGCATTTTCAATTGCGGAAAAATCCGAATGCGTTGAGGCGTCAGGAGATATGCCGCTGCGCTTTGTTGAGTATCAATTCAGAAAAGTTGCACAGCAAATTTTTGATACGATCCCGAAGGATATAAAGCGTCAGAGATTATTTTCATTAAATCCAAGTCGAAAAAGAGTCTTGAAAAAAATGAAAGAATCTGGCCTTGGAGATAATCCTGAAATTACTTATTTCTTCATGAAAATCGGTGAAACTGCATCTGTTAAAATGGTTGGAACTGATGCTGCAAAAAAAATGGGCGAAAGAATGAGTACATGGATTTCAAACGGTATTGATATCAACAGACTCGTTGAAATGTTTGAGTTTGTATATAGAAAAAACAATAATAGATTTTCAGCATTAGAGACCGTTGTAAGAATTGCGGATAACATATGGGGCGGAGACAAAAAACCTTGGTATTTTATTAAGAACTTTGATCCGTTTAAGATTTATAGAAAAGCAAAAAGCGACGCTAGAGGAAAATATACATCACCGATGACGGATGATGATATCCAAGCGGTTGAAGAGTTTAGCAAATATGGTGGATATAATTTTGCATATTGTTGCGAAGTTTATTTTCAAGGAGGAAGCGAACTTGAAAAGTTTTTTCCAAGAAGTCGTGCAATGGAAATAATTTGTTCTATAACGAAAATGTATGGCATAGGCAATTCAAAACGAGCAATTAGGGCAATCGAGATTATGGTTTTTGGATTAGGGAAATTACAAGGCGACGAGAAGGAGAAATTTGTAAAACAATATTTAACGCATATTGAAGCATATAAGCCTTGGAGCGAAATAAATGGAAAAATGGAGGGGAGCGAAATCACAGTTGATTTGCCGGGACTGGATCAATTTAAGGCGGCTCTTGAAGGAACTAAAGACGACAATAGAGGGAAAAGGTTGGACCATGCGACATTGACTCCTGGAATTTTAGAATCAATGAATCATAAGCTTGAAGCCATACCGTTAGAAGAACGCTTGGGAAAGGCATTGAGACCGGATCACGACAGGCTTGCAGCCGATCATATGCTTCCACAAAACACATCAGCGGCAATAGCGGCATTGCCATTTTATAAGGAAGGAGAAATAACAACTCCAAAAACCGCAAACGTTTTGGCCGGAGCAATGAATTTATACGATAGATGCAGGGAAGAGCTGGGATATGTTAAAGATAGCATTATAATGATTTATCTTGGGCTTTTTGCAAATGCGATGATAGATCCTTTCAATCCACCGAAAAGATTTTTCAAGCTTCTTAGCGTTATATATGAAACAGAAGATCCGCGCGATTTAAGAAGGATAAATAGATCAATGTTTAACCGCGGATCTAGAAGGGACGAAGAAGCAAATCCACAAAGCGTACGTATTTTTGCACTTAGAATTTTCATCGATTTTTATAATAGGAAAGTTTTGACGGAAAAACAGTTTGAAGATATGGTTGAATATTTGATCGGTGAAAACATAGGATTTGATCAAGCCGGTATAAAGTATAATGAATGGGATTTTATTTGTAAGGAGCTCGCAGAAGATGATGAAAATATTACGAGAATGTTGGAGAGTGGAGATAAGCACGAGATCGAGGAAGCGGAGCGACGTTTAAAAAACAAAGATCGCGTCCAGTGGGAGATAGAACATGCAAGAATGAACTATCATAACTATATTGAACGAGCTTTTTCCGGAACATTGAATCCCAGATTTGATAAATTCGTTTTGGCGATTCAGTCAATGATACATTATAAAAACTTGATCGAAGCCTTAAAGGCGGACGGGCTATTCGACTATCAAAATTTAATGGGGAGCCTTATTGCGGAAATGTTAAGCAGTGAAGATCCAAAAATGAAGCCAAGAGAAATGAATGATTATAGCTGCGGTTATGAAGATGGAGATGATGAGCCTTGTGATCCTGACGACGACGGCTTATCGGATGAGCAACACGCAAGAAGAAAGATAGAGATGGGCAAGCCGGATCCAATGTTAGATCCGTACAAGCTCAACTTATGGGATGAGAAAAACAATTGGACACATTTCATGGAAACGTTAAAGAGAGTGATTGATGATGGGCTTATTGACGTGGAATCTTTCAAGCGAGAATTGCTTTCAACCGAATCGCAAAAAGATAGGGCGATGATGCTGGAGAGCTTTTATAGGTTCATTATCGGTATAAGATGGTTCATTTATGAAGCGGAAGATATAGATTTTGAGGCGATGATTGATGAAGATGGGGAATTAAATGAATATGCGGAAAATGTAATCTTGAAAGCAAATGCGGTTTTAAGTGCAATAAATGTAAAATATTTTGACTGCGGAACCTTTGTGAGCAAGAGAATCTTGAAAGCAAAGATTGATTCATGGATTAAATTTGATGCATATACGCGCCTTGAAAAGGTAATTGATAGGCGTTGTCCACAAGCTGCACATGGTGAAAAAACGGAATTAAAAAATGCGCGAGAGGCCTTGAGAAATGTTTTGCGTTTCTTTGGAATAACATCAATTTTAGATGAAATTGAGGGCGAAGGTAAAGACGGCGAAAGAAACAGGTTGGCGAATATGGTTTTGACTAGGGTTGAAAGTGAAATTGAAGAAGGGAGAATGGCTCTTCC
Organism: Candidatus Altimarinota bacterium; assembly: GCA_041666705.1. GTDB lineage: Bacteria > Patescibacteriota > Gracilibacteria > UBA1369 > UBA12463 > UBA12463. The sequence continues at coordinate 10,427 of JBAYGM010000014.1, forward strand.
GGAAGGCGCAGGGGTTGAAGTTGAAGGAATAGCAAAAAATTTAAGAAGGAGAATCGACTTGGCGACTAGAGCAGCAGGGGCACAGGTGCTTACTAGAGGGATTAGCGGACGAGTTGCCGGACTGGTTAGAGCGGTTGAGGAAGCAAGGTTGGGATATAAAGGCGTTTTACCTGTTGGAGGAAAAGTTCACCTTTTACATGAAGTGGACCAAAGAAAATTCGACCATTTGTATAGATTATTAAAATTAACACATACGCCATTCAAGCTTGAAGCGGCAACGAATTCATTTATTATCCCACCGGCTATGACAGCGGAAGAGGTGGTAATAATTATTAAATGCTTGGCTACAGTTGGGCTTTTGGATGAGCAAAAACCGGAATTCCAAGTCTCAATACCGGGCAGACTTGATAATTCTTATGCGGCTGTTTTGGGAAGCAGCATACTTCTCACAACTGAAGTTGGAATGGAATATTCAATGGATAGTTTTAAAACGACTACTTCAGAAACAGACAAGAGAATTATGGCATATGATGCGTGCGGTCCACTTACGCAATTCCCGCATATGAAAGATAGGGAAGGGAGATTTTTGAGCGGAAGAACGGACATGCTTGGAAGAAAGGCCGGAAGTGATATTAAATATTATCAATTTATTGGAACGGCGTTATCAAATGTTCAAAACGGCGGGCCATTTGAAGAAGTTGGCAAATGGTATATCGAAGAATATAAAAAGCTTTTGGAGAAAAATAAAATTGATGGCATTTTAAATGAAAAATGGGTTAATAATCCATCAGATAATACATGGAGACAGTTGCCTGAAAAAGACAGAGAGGCGTCAAGGAAAAAGCATTACGAAACAGTAAAAACATGTACTGATTTATGGTTTGAATGTGCAGAACATGAGGAAGGCTCAACGAGAATAGTTTTTGAAGCAAGAGAGCTGGTTGATAAATTAATAGAAAAGATGACGAAAATCCAAGAAACTCTGACGGGAGAGGAGTATTATGGAAACGACTTGAAAGTTGAGCCCGCCTAGCATTATAATAAAACCTTAATCAAATATTTTATGTGCGAAACAAGTCATTCACATACAGGAGCTGCAAGAGAAACAGTAATGAAAAGAGGAGGCGGTAAAGGAAAAATGGACGCATTGCCATCATCAACGCCGTCAGCAAAAGCCGGTAAGCCTGGTGTCGCTGAACAGTCTGGCGCTGGTGTGTTGTTGGGTCTTGGAAATAAAATAGCAGGTGCCGCAAGTGCAGTTACGGGACTTCTTAAAGGCAAAGGCGAAAAAAGGTTAGATAGGGAGGCAAAAGGCAAAAAAGCGCTCGCAGCAACAGCTACAGTCGTTATTCCGGCTGATGCAATCGAAGTGGAAGGCGCCGAAGTCGTTGAAGAAGTTGATATGGATGGCGCGCGAAAACTAACAGGCGGACAAGCGATTGCCGCATTAGAGGCAGCACCACAAGCCGCAGTCGCACCATCAGCACCGGCAGTAACACCGACATCACAGCCAACTCTTCCGAAAATTAATTTACCTGTCATTATTTCCTTAAACTCCGTTTTGCATTTAGTGCAAGATGCGCCGACTAATAGGTTGCAAGAACTTTATGAAATACTTTGCGCAGATGATAGATTTAACAGCTTGCCACAGGACGAATCAGACGTGGTTTTAATGGCAATGAGCATTAAACGTCTTGTTGAAGAGGGTGCTGGCGCAAGAGCAATAACGGATTATATCGTAGAGCAAATTCGTCTTCTTGGAGATCCTTTTTCAGCCACTATTTTATGTAATATATTCCCGAGATTATCAGCTATTATAGGTGCCGCGATTACAGATGCGCAGCAAGAATTGGGAGGGACGGTTGTTGCAAGCAATAAAGATGCCGGCAAAACGGCTTTGTCAGCAGAGCCTGCTACTCCATCAGACTTACAAAAAGCAGTCGCACGAGAAGCCGCAGCAGCAACACAGGAAGCGGTCAAACCGGTGCAAGCTCCTGCGCCAGAGAAAAAACCAGAATTTCCAAAAGAAATTACATTCGGCAATTTAGTTGCCTTCGTTCAATCATTAAAGCCGGAAGATTTGAGAGCGGGGACAAGTTTGTGTTCACTTTTTAACGCAGGTCTTGAAACAAAACCATGGGCCGGTTTATCAATCGATGAAAGATCTGTAT
>JBAYGM010000015.1:0-12504 GCA_041666705.1 Candidatus Altimarinota bacterium
TCTCCGGACTTTCGGTCTTTGTATTCGTAAGCTTTTACTTCCAAACTTTCCGGTCTCATCCATAGTCCATATTTCGATTCGCCCCATCCCGTTGTTCCGGAGTGCGTTAGTGTGAATAATGCGCCTTTCTCTTTATATATTTCGGCAAGAATTACCGATACATTCGGGCTTCCCATTACAACAGCTACATAAGGTGGATATCCCATTAAATCTTCTAATAATTGATATCCGCCGGGATTATCGGTAGGTTCGCCTGTTACAAGGTCGATTTCATGCTCTTCGTAATTTAATAATAATGTTTCAAGTTCGCTATCGCTTAGTTTGTCGAGTCCAAACCAGTCGTAGTCCCAGTAGTAAGGGTAAGGTGGGCGTAAATGATAAGAAACTGCGACATAAGGTGATGTCTTCAAGCGTTCAAGTAGTTCTGGAGCCTGGTCTTGATATATTTGTATGACCGGATCATCAAGATAAATATCTACGGGTATCTGATATTCTTCGTGTAGGTCGATGATTTTGTTTATTGTTGCGATGCTTTCCTCCGGATTAGCCCAGTCGTGTGTGTTTATGATAAAAGCCGTGTAGACGGTTTTGTCCAAGGATGAGATAGGGGGAATTTCGGTTGATGAGTTTTCCGTTGTGGTTTCAGTTGTGTCGATTGGTTCCGTTGTTGTTTCTTGTGTGCAACCGAAAGAAACCAGCAGGGTTGAAAAGAAAATTGCGATCAGGATTTTTTTAAGTGTTTTCATTTGTAAGCATTAAGGTTATTTCTTGTTTTTCAGTAATGGATTATACATCATAATTGCGTGATTTTCCGCAATGAACTCTTCGCCTACTTCTTTGTCGGTATTTTTATCAATAATTTTGCGAAAAATTTTGTTATTTCTTGTGTATCCTCCAAACCATTCACTTCTTATCTCATGATTTTTCTCAAAAATTTCATATTTAAATCTTATCGGTTTGTCGGACATCCATTTCCCAGCTAAATATTTGTCAGTTACCTCGAGTTGCAATTGGAAATTTTGATTAGTGTCGTTTCTGATCTGTAAATCTATATTCGGATAAGAACATGTCGCTCCACTTCCGAATGGTTGATTTCTTCTTACATCGGGAAATACATCATAACCGTGCCGCCATCGTTCAATAACAGTTAATGGAGTATGAAGCGTTATCCAGTAAAGAAGATTGGATAGCTGGCATAATCCTCCGCCAATGTCTGCAGTAACAGTTCCGTTGTGTAGAATCATACCTTCGAGATAGCCTTTGCGTTTGGTTGGTTTTCCGATTTGTTTCCAATAAGAAAGTGTTTGTCCCGGTTTAATTACGATTTTGTTAAGTTCCCGAATTGCAATTTTTAAATTTGTGATTTTATTTTCTTGTATCCACATATCAACATTTTGCAGCTTCCTTCGCAGGATTGTTTTGTGTGTAAAAATTTCAATTGGCAAATTGTTCGTGGATTTTTTTGCGAAATCGGTTCTCGAAAAATGCCAGTAATAATGCTTTTTGAGTGTGTAATAAATTGTGCCTGCGAAAAGTCTAAATCTTGACCTTTGTATCTGTTTTTTCATTGTATTTGAATGTCGCCTGTATTCCTCTAGCGCTTGCGTAAACTATCACAATTGCCAGGATAATATTACTGCCACCTGTTCCACCGGAAACATTGTTCATTATTGTAACGATAACCGATGCCAGCGAAAGTAGTAGAAGGATGATTGCGGCAACTCGGCTGTGAAATTTTCGCAATATAATGGCTAGAATTGCAAAAACAACACCATCTATTATGGCTGCTGTGCCTAATAATACTAATCCTGCGATTACTTCTATGGCTGCTAGTAATAGAAACGCATTTGAGCAGTCTTTTATAACTTTTACCGCTTCTTCTTTTGATTCGATCTTGCCTGCAATTTGCTTGAATGAGATTTTCTTTTTTGGGGTGAGCATATTTTTTATTTGGTTAATTCGGCAGGTGAATGATAGCCTTTTTCATTGAAAGGTTGAAGTTTTTCCATCCATAGCGATTTGAGAGTTTCCAGGTCTTTTGTGTAATCATAGGTTAAATCTTCTTTTGGTGATAACTGATCTACTATTTCAAAAACAAATTTATCTTTTCCGAAGGCGGTATATTCATCTTGGAGAGAGCTGTTTATGTGTCTTCCGAGTTCCAGCTGGAATCTAAATCTGTTTTTTGCGCCATTTAGGTTTTTACTGCTATCGATAAATATTTTATCGTTTGATAGGTTTCTTATCTGATAAATCCCCATTGGTTGAATGGTTTGCTTGTATTGCCTGATTATTTCTTTTCGGGTTGGCATATGATTTTTATTCACCATCTATGTAGAATCTCTGTCCCCAGAATGAAACGAAGTAATAATCTTCGGCGCATGCATCCACTTTTACCCCAAATGGGACCCATTTAACATTTAAACATGAGCCATCGCAGTCGCATGTGTTTTTTTGTTTTTTGAAGTTCTCCTCATCGTTTCCGCGGAAGAAACGATTTTCCATAATATCTTCTCCGTTATCTATCCAAAGCCAAGGTGCTGAAAATGCGAGTACGAATGCGAATAGAAGTGAAATGCTGATGATTATTTTTTTCATGGTAAAAATTAAGATGTTAAATTCCAAACATATGTATAAAGTTGGTCTACTTCGTCAATAGGTGGACCATATGATTCTATTGTTTTATGTATGTCGTTATTTATAATAATTAAGTTGACTGTGAAATCTGCTATTGGTGGGAAGTTACTGAAATCCTTCTTACCGCTTTGGATTTCACTTGTTAGTGTAATTATTTGTTTCAAATTGTCATCTGAAAGATTGATTTCTCCTTCTGTTTTTGGATCTATCTTGTAATTTATTGTTTTATTGTCAGTGTCGATAATTATTTGTCTGTTTGAAGACATGAATCCACCGCTATTAAACACAATGCCGTTTTTTGGAAGAGATTGCGTCATTTTTTTAATAGATGTCATTAATTTTCAAATCAAAGATATTTTTTTTATTCAAATTCACTTTTATTTCAAAAAAACAGTTTCCACCGCCATCGACGCCGACCCAATTGTTTTCCCAATCTATACCTGAATTACGACAAAAATGATTTGCAAAAAGGATTTTTTCCCCTTTATCGTTAATGTAACCGAAGAATTGGATTTTGTATTCTGCCAATTCGAGAAGGGCGGTGTTGGTTTTTAAGTTATTTTCTAAAATCAGTAGGCCGTTTTTAATATCTTGATCTGAAGGTGTGTATTTCTGATTGTTTCCAATGTTAAAAGGCATGTTGTTTGTTGTGGTGAGTACTGTGTAATTTTGAGGTTTATTCATGGTTAGATAGTGCGAATTATTATCTCAATACAATCCCGAATGGATCCAGAAGTGCCAAGACCTCCGGATATGAAAATTTTGCATGTCTGATTTTATTTTGTGTCGGGTCGATATAATAATTTCTTGCTTTTGATAAATCCGCTTTTCCCAGGATTGTATTTTGAAATTTACTTCCTTGGAGGTCGGAGCCTGAGAAGTTTGATTCGGTAAGATTTGCGTTTGAAAAGTCTGTTTCCCGGATTGTGCATTCGAAAAATTCCGTATGGTTCATTTTCAGATTCCCGAAATCGCAAAGTTCGATTATGCAATTGTGGAACGACCATTCTATTAAAACTGTTTTTATGCTTGAAAATATAACGCCGATTATTTTGCAATTCTTGAAAGTTACATTTCGGAAACTGCAGTTGTTGATTTTAATATTTGAAAGATTTGAATCTGTAAAGGTGCAGTCGGCGAATAGTGACCCTGAGAATTTGCAATTGCTGAAATCACATTTGTCGAATGTGCAATTCGAAAATTCTTTATTTTGCAAATCTTGTCCGGGGGCAAGGATTTTGTGAAAAGTTTGGTTTTCGAAGTTTTGGTTTTTGAATTCCATGAATTTATTCGATTTCTTTATTCCCCGTATTAAGAATGTGAGTTGAAATTTTTCCGCCACAAAATTTTTCAACCAATTTTCCGAGTTCCTCCGTTATTAATTGAATATCTTCCTTCGATACAGGAGAAAGTCCTTCTATTACAAGTGTTACATTTTTGGTTTGTTCCGTCATTTTGGATTTATCGCATTCTCTCCAGTTCCACCTGCGGCATAAAATCTCTTTGTCATCGGCATATACAACTTCACCTTCATTCGGATGATCTATTTCGGCAGAGTTCAGTTTAATAAAGGGTTCGTCACTTTTTGCGAAGCGTAATGTTATATCGCCATCGATTTTATCAGTATCGTCACCGCCGACCGGTACCATGTGTTTTAGTGAAATGTAATTGTATATGTCGACGACCTTATTGATATGTCGCAGTTGGACACCTTCAAGAATCATTCGATATAAATTTTCAACGGAGCATGTATGTTTTTTCGGTTTGGCTCCGAAAGCGCTGTATGCATTTCTCCATGCATGAATTTTTGGTTCTTCTTTCAATGTTTCGAGATTGTATTTCGCTTTAATTGCGTTTGACTGCTCTGTCATCATTGAGAGAACATCGGTGTTTTCGCCTGTGTTGTTTATTCCTTTGGCTATAACAATTCCAATGTTTAGAGATGGGAATTTTTCGAATATTTTGTCGTCAATTTTGAATTTCATAATTATATGTTGTTCGCGAATAATGTAGCTTTGATTGCTTCTTTTTGTTTATTCCAATCCGATCCCCATCTTGTGGATCCTTCAATTTCAACATAGGCAATATGATTGATATCGCACCATTCCGCCGCCGTGCCTGTTTGTTGCAATTCTTTCCAGTGACCTTTTTTTACGAATCTAAATCCTGTTTTTTCTGAATATATTTTTGCCAGCTTCTGAGCCGATTGTTCTGCATTTGCCATTACATCTTTTCCTGCATTATGGAACATGAATAATGATTGGATTTTCTCTTTTTTTACAAATTCCGTAAGTGCTTTCGTTTCCGGTTCCGAGCATCCATATTTGCCGCAATAGACATCTTCTTTCTCGGAATAATCTTTTCCAAACGACCACTCTGATTTTTGTTTGAAGCTTGGGGTATCGAAATTGCGATTAAGATCGACATTATTTGCGTTAAACCGTCCTGTTTTCCCTCCTTTAAAATATTCCGGATTGATACATGCCAGTTTGTATCCGTCCGGATTTAAACATGGGATTACAAATAGCGTGCAGTTTTGTAATTGTTGTCTACTCGAATATGCCCAATTTAAAAAATGATAAGCAAGTTTGATAGTTCCTACTTCGTTTCCGTGAATGCCGAAAGCATATAGTAATTTATTTTCCCCGTTCCCAATTTGAAAACATTTGATTGGATTTTCTTTAACAGATTCTCCTATAGTGAAAGATATTATTTCCGGTTGTGGCGAGGGTGGTTGGTTGAAATCATTTTGAAAAAAACCAAAAATTCCTCTTTTTATGTATCCTAGTTTTCTTTTCAGTTTTATTAGCATGGTGAGATTATTCCGATTTCAGGTGTTTTTTCTTTGCTGAATTGCACTGTTCTATATCTGAAAAATTTCTCAATTTTTTCCATTTTTCTCTGAATGTTTGTGCATCCAAGTAATCCACGAATTTATCATATTGCGAATGTGGTTTATTTACGCGACTTGCGTATTTGATAGGGCACCAGAATCTTTCTGTTCTTCCCGCTATTTCAGTTGCGTACCTAAGAAGGTTGTTGAAGTAACTGCAATAAATGCAATTCAGTTTTTCAAACCAGTTAAGATAGGGGAGTAGGCGGCGGTCATAAACGAAATAGTCGCTTGGTTTTACACGAGGGATGCCATAAATCCGGAAACAAATTTGATGGTAAATTTCCAGCCCGATATGGAAAATTATCCCCGGTATAATCATGCCGTAAATGAATGGTGCGCTTAAGAGATATTTCAGCCTGATTGGGAAAATCGTTTTAACCCAACTGATTTTCCATTTTCTCAATTGATTCCTTTTTGTTTTCAGTTCTTTGAGAATGTTGATTCTGAAATCCGAATTGATGGCACGATCAAATGCCTCCATTACTTCATCGCCGAGTTGTTCGAGTTTTTTGATCCCAACTTCTTTATTTGCGCGGAGGCTTTTTTGTGCTTTCTGCAGTCGTTTGTTTAGGTCTTTTTTTATTTTGTCGATCATGTGGTTTGAAAATTATTTATTTTCCGTATCTTTCAACCAATTTATTTATATCTTCTTTCCCATCTATCCATTCTTCCGAATAACCGCATTTATTACATAGATATCTAGTCACATATATAGCGCTAAACATTTTTGCATTAATAAGGTTGAAGTAACTGTTTCTATTTCGTCCTGGTATCTTGATAATTTTTTCTCCTGAGCATTTTGGGCATTTGTTTGTGTTTTTCATAATTGTTGATTATATGGTTTTAATTATTAACTATATCCTCAATATATTGAATTATTTTGCTAATTGATATAGTGAAAACACCGCCACTGTCTTTTTTCCATTCGTTGTATCCTTCTGTAATATCCGGGATGTTTTGAGTATTGCTTGTTAAATTTGTTACAGATGCGTCTAATGCTTCTTGGCTTACCGGAATATGCGGTAAGACGGTTTGAATACCGCTTTTTATGTGCTTGTTCTTGATGTTTAAATTATCCACGGAAATATGATAAATATTCCCATATTTTTCTATTGTATCAATTCTTGCGATATAGATACGAGATTTGGTTTCGCCATCTCGTGTTTTATAGTTCCAAACTTCGCCGGTTTTGTATTTTGAATCTGTCATTGTGTTAAAACGGTTGATTTTTGAGTAATTGGTCGATAATTAAATACGTGATTAAACCTAATATTGGTAACTCTAGGAATACCGTGAGTGATATTGCGACTATGTTTAGTTCACTTGTTTGTGGTCTGAATTTCTTAATTGTCAGTTTTGTTATGAAAAATAGAAGTCCTATTATGACAATTATTGTTATATAACTTAAAGGATGAATTGTTGAAACGAAAATCCAAAATTTGTTTATGAAATACATTATGTTATTCATTATTTCTTACAAGTTTTAATCGAGAAATCCATATCGTCTGTCGAAGGTGTAAATTCTCCAATTGTTTGAATACTCTCATCATTATTTACAAAATAACATTTTGCTCCAATTATTGGCACGCCTGAGCCTTCTTGTACAAATGCGATATGCCAACCGTTAGTATCTTGTTCTGTTCTGATTGATTGAGGAGGGAGATTATCGTTAGGGTAAGTGTTGAATTCCGGGTAGGCGGTTTGCAGGATGGAAATGGCTGAGGATTCGGTTAAGTTTTTTTGACAATCTATCGTTAGTAAAATTACGGTGATAAAGATAATATAAATATATTTATTTTTATTCATACTAAGGTTTTCTGTATTTGCACAAATGTTTCTTTGAAAACTTAGGAATTAGAGTTGGTACTGCCTGCTAATCCGTCTGAGCCATAAAAGCTGTACCACCCATCTGTAGGTGTGCTTGTTTTTTGTTCTGTGAATATATCTCCTAGTGAGTAGTTCTTAAAACCAAGGGCTTTTTGTTCTTCTGTTGTGAATATGTCCGAAAGGCTATTGTTTTTAACAGGTGTTGCCAGCCAATCTCTGAAATTCATAGTAGCTATTGCTCCCTCGGGAGTTAGACCACTTGCAACTAAAAGCCAAAAATATATCGCGTTTTCTACAAAAGTAGTTACTTCGTTGATATTTAATATTTCCATTATTTTTGGTTGTTATTATATAAATAATTGTACCATGCGCTACGATTTAAGAATCGTAAATTTTTTGATAAAGCTTTTACGAATTTATATGATGGGATTTTTTTGTTTGCGAAAAATTCTTTAATTCTCTTTGCGCTTTCAGTCACTAATCCTTTAAGCATTTTTGATTTACGGATTGCGATTCCCATGAGCGATACATCTATTCCAATGACCAAAACCACTATTGCCAACATAATCCATGGCGTAGATGTGCCTCCGCCAAGAGTTACAAAAATATTTGTAAATAATGATAAATCTGCGTTGCGTCCCGCTTCGTAACTGTTTTTCCCCATGTGCTCAAATGTTATCCATGAAAAGCCAACAAGTGGGATTATCCACCATAGATATTTCACTCCTTTCATCCTTTTTAGAAATATACCAAGTCCAATCGTGGCTGCGATTAACCCTGTTGCTGCACCATGCCCGATGTATCCGTTATAGTCCCATCCATCTGTCATTGTGAAATACCCAAGTGCTTCCGGGAAAAGGTATAAATTTCCAATATGTATTCCGTAATGCATATTGCAATTCCAACACATATCCAGTAGGTCTCCTTTGTAAAAATCTTCACACATTCCAAATGCAACTCCGCTGATTATACCCATGAGAAGCCAGTCGGAAAGATTTGGTGGGATTCCATTCGTTTTGTACATAACATATGCGCTTAACAAAACCGGTAAGAGTTTTGCGATCTCTTCAGTAATTGGGAGCGTAATTGCATAAGCGATATAATCATTTTTTACATCTATACCTATTAATGTATATATTGCTCCAACTAAAAGAGCTCCTCCAACTCCAATCAATATGGCTCGTGCATATATATTTATACCTTGTTTTATCCCTATTGTTCTTGTGAAAAATGTTAGAACTAAAATCGTTATAAGTAGTTGTACATGGTTGATTTCTCTTTCAGGGAATCCTAAGTAATATTTTGTGAAAATAAAAACGACTATAAGTACGCTTATAGTATTTAGTATTTTAAATACGAGTTCTTTCTTGTTTTTTTCCATATGTGGTGGCGGTTTATAAAGAAAAATTGCTGGTAGTAGGATACTCTAAAGGTTTATTCGTGGTCAATTTGAGCGAAAGAAGTGAGTGATATGCTAAAATAGGTGTGTATTTATTAACAGAATCTTAATGAGCAACGAACATAAATGCCCGAAATGCAATTCCGAAAATACATATCAAGATGTGAATTTATGGGTTTGTCTTGAGTGTTATGACGAATGGGATCCGTCTGCGTTGGCAAAACCGGTTGAGGAAAAATCACAAGGAACTAAGGTCCTCGATTCCAATGGAAATGTCTTAAATAATGGAGATTCCGTAATGGTAATCAAGGATCTGAAGGCAAAAGGCTCTTCATCGGGGGTTAAGGCTGGAACAAAGGTAAAAAACATAAAACTAATTGAAAACTTCGACGGTCATAATATCTCATGCAAAATAGATAGCATGGGAGAAATGTATTTGAAGTCGGAATTTGTGAGGAAGGTGTAGTGGTTTTGGGGGAATGATGAATTTTGGCTAATGTCCGATGAAGCGAGCGAACCGGCTAGTCTGTGTTATATATTGTTCGTTCTATCAACAGTTATAACTCTAAAAGTATTCGAATTTATTGTTATTTTAATATTGTTTTTTGTATTTATAATGTAAAAATTTTTTCCAATTTTTGAAAAAAACTTTTCTTTAGTTTTTTTTAGAACTTTTAATATAAATTCTTCAATTTGGTTCTTTGAAAGATTGGTGTTGAGTTTTTTATTTATTCTTTGATAAACAAGTTCTGTGTAACAAATATTTTTTAGAATTTTTGTTTTGTTTACATGCATAATGTTTTTTGGATGTTGCTATGCCAATATTAAGTAGAGGAAAATTATGTTTAATAATAAGCTTACGAATAATCCTTTCCCATTTTCATGTCTTTTAAACCCTATCATTGTCAAAATCACTCCAATTATAACGATAGCGGGTTGTATTGATAAATAAGAATAGTATGCAGTTAACAGATTAGTACGGATATTTGTATTAATTGATGCATCTGGCAATAAGCTGATTATGAATGTTGAGCCGAGAATGAATAAAAAACTGAGTGTCGGAATGAAGGAAAGAGATAAAAAAGGATTGTTTCGGATGTGTTTCATATGTTGAGAGAAATTTCAGATGATGTCGGATAATGTCGGATAATGTCTGTGTATAGTGTTAAGTGATGTGATTCATTTTTGTATTTTCTCATACTTTAAATACAGCAGATTCTCTAAGTCCTTAAACTTTTCCGGATATTTGACAGCAAGAAACTGCTCATCGATTTCATTAATATCCGGAAAATCTGCGATTATCTCGGTTGCAGCAATAGATAATAGTTCTTTATCATCATCTGAAGGATTACCGTCAAAAATACATTGAAAAACAATTTTATTATTCCTGAATTCTGCGGATACTGATCTTAGAGACGTGGGTATATTGCCACAAAGCGCTCTTTGTCCACTCAGTCTTAAATCGATATTTGATAAATTGTTTTTCATTATTGTATTTAAAAAAAAGAATTAATTCGCTTAACGGTTGAGCATAGCCGATGGATATAATAGCGAACGAAGTGAGCCATCACCAGCAAATAGGGGAGAGGTACTTTTGGGCTAGCCTAAAAGGCGTCGAATCGGTTATACGCTGTTGTACTATATTATACTTCAACTTCATCATCCCTATCTGTTGCAGGAAAATTGATTTCAAAAAGTTTCATCTTCCCCTCATATTCGTATTTCGTCATTGGTTCTATTACTATTACATCATTTTTTTCAACTTGATTTTCCTCATCTCCTACTACAAACTTACCACTTCCATCAATGACGAAATATATCCTGTGACTTGCCTTTACATAAACTTTTTCATGATTTTTGTGACAGTCGACATATACTGCGTTATATGAGGGGAAGTCTTGTTTGAGGTTATATAAGAAAGCTGTAAACCCTTCTTTTTTAACTTTTTTCGCTTTATCTAATTTGAATATCATATTAATTAGTTATGTTTTTTCATTTTTTCGTGCAACGTCCGCGCGTTGGTGAAGTTGACTGGTTGCATAATGTGTCGAAGGCCACAGCCAGTCAACTTGGGTGAGCCCGCAGGCGAACCGCTAACGCGTTGTTGGGCGGTGTGTAAGTTTTTAATCAACAAATACTATAAATGAAAAATGGAAAAATAAAAAAAGCGGGATAGTTAATAAACCCATTAGAATGGTAATTTTATGTCTTTGAAAAAGAAGAGGAACTGCAAGTGGGATAGAAAAAAGAAATTTTAAAAGATGATGATAATTTACTAATATCTTATCTATTTTAGTTCCAAACAAATCCCAGTGATTTTCTCCATTAACAAATGTCCATAAAATTAATGTTAATGCTCCACTGATCAACACAATTAAAGTGCATATAATAATTGCTTTTTTTGTTTTTCTTTTTAGTTCCATATTATATGAATTACATGGCGGCTAACGGGTTGTATTATGCGATGTTGACTGATGATGAAATATGCCGGAGGCATATCATCAGTCAATATGGGAGAGAGAGGTTGCATGGTAGAATTGGAGATTTTTTCTTGAAATACTCTTTAATTCCAGCCTAGTTTGTATACTATGAATGCAATAATTATCCCTCCTGCTATTGCTAGCGAGAGAATGCCCCACCATGTTGAGTGCCATGCTTCTGTTGAAATCTCAGGTTTAGTTGGTGTTACTACTTCACTCATTATCTCTCCTCCGCTTTCCGCTGATTGGTCAATGTTTTCTTGAAATAATGTTCCATTTTCAACTCGATTTGTTATTTTTCCTCCTTCGCTGGCTGATTGGCTACCTCCAATTTGGGTTAAATTGTTGGAATTGTGACTTATTTCTCCACAAGTCGAAGTTTGATCTATGTTTTGCATGTATGTCTCTGTACTATTTGTTTTTACAGATGCTCCAGGAGGAGTATTAATTGTAATCTCACTATTTACTCCGTCTGATGTTATCGAGAATATTGCATTATTTTCATCCGCCATATTTTTTAGTTATTGATTAAGCTTATTAATATTAGCACTCTGAGCCTTTGATTTCTGAAAGAAATCACTTTTTAACTGAAATAAGAATTTGATTTTTCTGTTTTTGTGAGCACAAGAGGGGGCTAGTGTGTGAATTGTGCGAGCCAAAATACCTACTATTTTTCGGAGTGCTCTACTATAAATCGGGCTCTTTCATACAATTCATCAAATGTGATTATTTCTGGATTATTTATCGAATTTCTAAATATTTCAAATGAAGCATATTTTTCTTCATGAAGTTTTTCTTCTTCGTTTAAGAACTGTCTTAGATTTCCAATAACTAGATAGCTTTTAGGTGTAAAATTGTAAATTGCATCGGCTAAATATCCTTCTGCATCTTTTGACTCATATTTTATGAAATATTTTTCACGCAATTTACTGGTTGTTTTTTGAACTTGAGCAATCCCGCCTCTTAAGTCTTTTGCTGCCTCCCATGAATTTGGTCTGTATTCATTACCCATTAATGGCGTGTCTGCTCTTTTGATTTCGACTATAACAAACTGTTTTAGTCTCCCTGCTGTCTTTAGTAATGCATCAATCCTTTTCCCTGGTTCTGAAAAATCAGTTCCTACTACAACTTGTTCTAATTTTTCATCAATGTTTACTTTATGGCACCAAATGTAATTAAGGCCGTAACCGAAAATCCAAGGATTATTTTCAAAAAAGTTTTGCCAAACATCTTCAGGCCCTTTGTTCTTTCCTGTTTTTGTTGAA
>JBAYGM010000016.1:0-12439 GCA_041666705.1 Candidatus Altimarinota bacterium
AAATTCTCGAAGCAGTATTTTAGTGCGTTTCTTAAAGCCGGTTCTGTTTCACGCAATGAAATGAGCTCATCCATGTATTTTTTGAGCTGTTCGCGATCTTTGGTTTCGGCTATCTTCTGCGAAAAAGCGTCAACCGCTGCAATTGCGATTTTTTCCGCACCTTGAATAGTTAAATCTTTAATTCCTTTAACGATTTCATCGTACGTCATATCCAATGTCTGTTAAATATTTTTTTGCGTAATTTAATCTGTCTTCATTCTCTGCGTAGATCGTATAGAGAGGTTCATTTTTAAGAACTCTATCACCGACTTTTTTGTATAAATAAACGCCTGCGGCAGGGTCTTTTGGTGCCCCTGCAATACGGGCGATGTGTGCGATTTGTTTGTTTGCAATGCTGAAAACGTCGCCTGTACGTGGAGAAACAACGTGAAATTTATATGCTCCGGGTTCAAGTTTTGTATGTTTTTTGCCCTGAGCTTCGACTATTTCCATAAATTTTTTGTACGCTTTTCCTGAAGTTAAAACTTCTTCCGCCATTTTTTCTCCTTGGCCTTTTTTTGCTTTTCCTGTGAATTCAAGCGTTAATCCGGCCATCATAAGTGCTTTTGTTCTTAAATCGTATGGAGCTTCAGGTTCGTTTTTTAATACTTTCATAACGTCAATAACTTCGAGAACCGGTCCGATTCCTTTTCCAATTGGTTGGCTTCCGTCTGTTGTGATGACTTTTGTTTTCATGCCAAGTAACGAGCCAATGCGTTCAAAGTCTTTTTTTAAAACATCAGCTTGTTTTTGATTGCTGACTTTTACTCCCTGTCCAAATGGAATATCAATGAGTACATATTTTGCGCCTACAGCGAATTTTTTTGCCATAATTGAGGCAAGAAGCATGCCTTTTGGATCAAGGCTAAGTGGATGACGAACGCGAATCATTTTGTCGTCTG
This sequence comes from Candidatus Altimarinota bacterium, assembly GCA_041666705.1. Taxonomy (GTDB): domain Bacteria; phylum Patescibacteriota; class Gracilibacteria; order UBA1369; family UBA12463; genus UBA12463. Next base: position 942 of record JBAYGM010000016.1, read on the forward strand.
CGGCTGCAATATCAACGCCGCCGCCCCACGTAATGCACGCGCCTACTTTATTAACAATTTGCATGAGTCTTTTTGCGTCGTTTTCAACATTTGCCAAAACTTCCATTGTGTCAGCTGTTCCGGAAGGGCTTGTTATGGCTCTTGAGGATGTTTTTGGAATTTTAATTCCAAGACATGCGACGATTGGAATCGAGATCATTGTCGTTCTATTCCCTGGAACTCCACCGATACAGTGTTTGTCTGCGATTATTTCGCCTTTTTTGAATGATAATTTGTTTCCATGATTAACAATTGATCGCGTGAGAGCGATTGTTTCTTTGTCGTTTAAGCCTTTTGTGTATGCGCCGGCAACAAAATAAGCAAGTTCAACTTCGCTTAAATCATCGTTTACAACGTCGTTTACTATTGCGTCGATTTTTTCTGCGCTAAGTTCAACGCCTTCGAGTTTTTCTTTAATGTAAAGGGTTGATTTTGGCTTTTCTGCGATAGAAACTGTTATTGTATCGCCGTGTTTTACATTGAGTTTTTCCCAGCTTTCCATATAAAGACCGATTTGATCGTCTTTTACGTCTTTACCTTCTGTGATATCCAAAATTGCCGTTAATTTTCCTTTGCCATCATTGAGAATCGCAATACGATCTCCGGCAAAAAGGTCCAGCTTGTGGGCCGTCTTTTCGTTTAAAATAGCGATAAACTTGTTACCGACTTTAATCGGGATTTTTTTTGGAATGAGTTTCATTTTTATTTTTGTTTATATATAGAGATATTATATCATATTTTTGGCTTTAGGTAAAGCTTAGAATATGCTTTGCGATCATCTTTTCTTCGTTTGCGGGAATCACGAAAATATATAGATTTCCTTTTTTGTCGCAGATTGTTCCGCTTTCCACTTTTTTATTTTCTTTTTCGTCAATTTTTGCGCCAAGGAAAGCCAGATTTTTACATATCATTGTGCGTAGATAATGCGCTTTTTCACCCATACCGCCTGTGAAAATGATTGCGTCGATTCCGTTCATTGCTGCCGCGTAAGATCCAATGTATTTGCTTATTTTGTAACATAGAACCTCAATTGCGAGTTTTGCGGACAACTTTGCTGTTTTATTGCCGTGAAGTGCCGTTTCCCAAATTTCTTTCATGTTTGATTTGCCGCATAAGCCTTTTAAGCCGGATTCGTGGTTTAAAAGATAATCGATTTGTTCTGCGGTTTTGCCGTTTTTTATTAAATAAAGCGGAATCGCAGGGTCAATATCTCCAGATCTTGTGCCCATCGGGATACCTTCAAGCGGTGTAAATCCCATGCTTGTATCAACTGCTTTCCCATTTATTGATGCGGTTACGCTGATGCCATTGCCCATATGGCACGAAACGATTTTTGCGTTTTTATATCCGTCTTTTTTTAAAGTTTTGAGCGCTTCGTGCATTACATATTCATGATTTGTTCCGTGAAAGCCATATCTGCGAATTCCTCCTTTTTTATATAAAGAGTAGGGGAGCGCATATAGATAAGCTTTTTTAGGCATTGATGAATAAAATGCGGTATCAAAAACCGCGATTTGTTTCGCTTTTTTGAATATTTTTTTACATGCTAAAATTCCTTCCAGATTTGCCGGATTATGAAGGGGGGCGAGACGGCAAAGTTTTTTAATCTCTTTAATTACGGGCGCGGAAATCAATGTTGGTTTTTTATATTTTTCACCACCATGCACAACTCTATGTCCGATGAATTTTATTTCATCGAGTTTGCGGATGGCTTTTTCTTTTAATAAAAGGCTAGTTATCGATTTTATTCCTTTGTGATAAGCATTTTTGTTTGCTGATTCCGGTGGAATTTCAACCAAACCCTTATATAAGCAAAATAAAGAAGCTGAATCGATCAATTGGAATTTTATTGACGATGATCCGCAGTTTATTACTAAGATTTTCATTTTTATATTTTGTATTGAGTTTCTGCGACTTCGCATGCTGTGAAGGCCGTTACGTTTATTATATCTTCTACGGAACAACCTCGTGATAAATCATTAACCGGTTTTTTTAGACCTTGGAGGATTGGGCCGATGGCTTGTGCGCCGGCAAGTCTTTGAACGAGTTTATATGCGATATTTGCCGCTTGTATATCAGGAAAAATCAAAACATTCGCATTTCCTTTTAATGGAGAATTTGGACATTTTTTTTCTGCGACCCATGGAATTAATGCGGCATCAACTTGAAGTTCGCCGTCAATTAATAAATCCGGACGTTTATCTTTTAAAATTGCTGTTGCTTCAGCCATTTTTTGAGTCATTGGGTGAATGGTTGATCCTTTTGTTGAAAATGACAAAAATGCAACAGCCGGATCCATGCCAAATCTTTTTGCGGTTTCCGCCGTATCTTCTGCTATACCGGCCAAATCAAATGAGTTTGGGTCAATTGTGACTGCGCAATCTGCAAATAAGAGTAGACGATTTTCCAGAACCATAAAGAAAACGCCTGAGACTTTATGAAATTTTTCCTTGGTTTTTATAATTTGGAGAGCCGGTTTTACGGTATCTGCCGTTGAATGGTGGCGTGATCCTGAAACCATTCCGTCAGCGTCGTCCATTTGGACCGACATAACACCATAATAATCGAGATTTTCCATTAATTCTTCCGCTTCTTGTTCTGTCATCCCTTTGCTTTTTCTGAGTTTATAGAACTCTTTAATGTATTTTGCTTTTTGAGCTGTTAGTTTGTTTGGGTCGTAGATTTCGATGTTGTCGAAATTTATGTTTAATCCGAGATCTTTTGATTTTGAAATGATTTCCTTCTCATTTCCAAGCAGAATTGAATATGCGATTTTTTCTTTTTGAATGATTTCAGTTGCGCGAAGAACACGCTCTTCATCACCTTCAGGAAAAATAATGCGCTTTTTTCGTTTACGTGCTTTTTCTTTAACGATAGTTATTAAGTCTGTCATATTTTATATTTTAACAATACGAAGTAAATTTCGCAATAAATTACCACCGGTTGTTATGAAAATCATGTATAAAAGTGCGTGAATTATTTCTGTGGATTTCATTGGCTTTGTTTTTATTTCAATTTTTCCTTTTTTAATTGCGTTTTCAATTGATTTCCAATTTTTTTCCGCATCAATTAGAGAATATGTTTTATCGAAATATTTTAGTATGTGATTGTCTGAAGTGCCGATCATTGGAACATGGTATTTTTTGGCTAACAGTTCCGCTTTTTCATTGTATAGATTGTATAATTTTGTGTAAAAATATGAATATTCAATTGCATCAAAAAGTTCTAAATTTTTTATAGTTTTAGGCCAGTTTTTTATAAAAAAGTGTCGTGGATAATACATGTGTGGTGCAAATATTATTGATTCCGGATGAGCTTTTTTATATTTTTTTAAATCTTTAAATGTATGGACACTTTCAGCGTTTTTGTTTGCGTTTAAAATTACGATATGACATTTTTCAATTTCTTTTTCTATTCCCGGAATAAGTAAGATGCCTTTTTTTTCTGCGTATTTTTTTAATTCTTCGCTAAAAATAACCGAATCATGGCATGTGAAAGCGATAACTTCATAACCAAAAGAATGGGCCTTGTCTATTATTTGTTTTTCAGATGAGGATATGTAATCTCGCTTGTCCGATTTGCTGTGGACATGTAGTTGAGCTTTGAGGGGCATTTTTTGCAGTGATCTGTTATTTCGTTAATTCTTTTACGGCGTCTACCGCATTGTTTAGTTTATTTACTTTGTCATCAACTTTGGCTTTGATTTCTTTAGCTTGCTCTATTCTTGTTTCACCTTCTTTTTTGATATTTTGAACGCTTGTATAAAGGTTGTTTTTCAATTCACCTACATTAGAGAATATTGCGTTTGGATTCATAATGTATTCTTGTCCGTATTTCCATACAAAGAATAAAATTATTCCAACTCCGATTACGTATAATATTTTTTTAAGCATATTTTAAAGTTTATTAATTGCGTTTGTGAGGCGTGCAATCGATTCTTCTTTTCCAAATGCCCAAATTATTTCAAATGCGCCCGGTGAGAATTGTTCACCGGTTATTGCGGCGCGGATTGGCCATAAAACTTGTCCGTTTGAAAGTTCAAGTTTTTTAATCATTTCCATGAGTGAATTTTTGATGTTTTCGAGTGAGAAATCGGATAAATTTTCAAGTGTAGTTTTGGCTTCTGGAAGTACTTTTTTGACAATTTCCAAAGTGACTTTCATTTTTTCGTTTGTAAGAAGTGCTGGGTCGAATTTTTGTTCTGAAAAATAAAATGAAATAAGCTTTTCGGTTTCCGCCGGATTTTGCAGAATTTTTTCCTCGATTGTTATCAGTGCGCGTTCGAGGAATTTTTCATCCTTTTTCCAGTCGGGTTTGATGTATTTTTCGGCAATTTCAAGAAGGAGTTTTCCTCGTAATTCAGGCGTTTTTTCAACTTTTTCAATATGCATTTTTTTGCGCCATTGCCAGTTATACCAATCCAATTTTTCAAGATTAAAAATCGCACCGGCTTTGTGCACGTGTTCAAGTGAAAATTCTTGAATTAATTCTTCTATCGAATAGATTTCTTTTGTTACGCCTTTACCCGGATTCCATCCCAAGAATGCGATGAAATTTATTACAGCTTCTTTTAGATATCCTTTATTTATATAGTCTTCCACGCTGACATCGCCTTGGCGTTTGCTGAGTTTTGTTTTATCTGCGTTTAGGAGTAGGGGAATGTGAGCGAAAAGTGGAGCCGTCCATCCAAAAGCTTCATAAAGTAAAATGTGTTTTGGCGTTGATGGAAGCCATTCTTCGCCACGAATCACGTGTGAGATTTCCATTAAATGATCGTCGACAACATTTGCGAGATGATAAGTTGGGAATCCATCCGATTTTACAAGGACCTGATCGTCAACGGTTTTGCAGTCAAAATAAACATTTCCGCGAATTGAATCTTCAATTTTTATCGTGCGAGAGTGGTCCACGTTTTGTCTTATAACAAACGGAATTCCGTCTGCGATATTTTTTTCAATTTCGGCGGGCGTCAGATTTAAACATTTTTTGTCATACATTGGTGCAAGATGAGCCGTTTCTTGAGTTTTGCGCATTTCATCAAGTCTTTCAGCTGTACAGAAGCATTTGTATGCGTGGCCGTTTTTCAATAATTCATCTGCGTATTTTTTATAAATATCAAAGCGTTCGGATTGAATGTATGGACCGAATTTTCCGTTTTTTACAGGGCCTTCATCATATTCGATTTCCGCCCATTTAAGCGTTGTTAGAAGGTTTTCGACTGCGTTTTCAACAATGCGATTTCTATCTGTATCTTCGATGCGTAAAATGAATTGTCCATTATTTTTTTTCGCGAAAAGATAGCTGTATAAAGCCGTTCTAAGGCTTCCTACGTGCAAAAATCCTGTCGGAGATGGGGCAAATCGAGTTCGTATCATGTTTGAATTATAGCCTCGAGTTTAAAAAAAGTCTATTTGCAATGCGAGAAATAAGGGGTTTATAATGATTTCTCGTAAATAATTAAAATTGTATGGATGAACTTTTATGGTCATTGCAAAGAACGGGGGATGAAGAATTTGATGAAATGGACGCTACTTATTCAGCTATGCATCCCGGAACAGCTGAGTTGATTCGCCTTATAGATGCTTCGCGACGTAGAGTTGCTGTTTTTCATGCATCTACTCATTTGATTGCAAGAGCTCTTCTTGATAGAGAGGCTGTTGATAGTGATGATAAGCACAATCAAACATCTTGAGGAAAATCCCGATTTTATGTATATTTAAGGCAATGTAATTTAATTGTTATGAGAAGGCGTTCAAGAGGACGACAAAGTCGTGTTGCTTCAAATAAGCGTGCTTCGAGCTCTAATAGAAAGAGTAATTTTAAATTTGAAGTTGATACAACGGTGGCGCGCGACGTTAAAGCGGTTATTTATTTTGTTTTGGCTGTTGCTTTTGTTTTGAGTTTGCAAGGTCGATTCGGAATACTTGGTGACGGGATTAACGCTATTTTTAGACCAATTTTAGGTTGGGGGATTTATGCTGTTCCAGTGCTTCTTGGGCTTGCTTCGCTTATGCTATTTTTATCCAAAAAAATGCAACTCGGATTTTCAAGAATTTTTGGCGTGAGCTTGATCATGCTTTCCGTTTTAAGTATTTTTCATTTATCCGTTGGGGTTGATGATTTGTTTATTGCCGGGAAAAATGGTGAATATGGTGGGCTTATTGGATTTGTTACAAACTTTTTATTTAGAGAAGTTTTACAAATTGGACATTTTGGATCGAGTATCGTTTTTATTGCGATATTTTTAATTGGCGTTTTGTTCGCGTTTTCGATTCCACTTTCGCAGATTTTAGCTTTGTTTAAGCCGGAAATAAGCATAAGGCGTGAGAACGAAGAAGGTCGTGAGTATAGTGAGAAAAGTGATCCCGAAATATTCATAAGAAAGACGCCGATCTCTGAAATAAAAAAGGAAGAAATTGAAGAGGATGTTATAAAAATGAACGAAGATGAAGATATGGATGTGGAAGTTGAGCTTGAGGAAGAAGATGATATAAAAATTATTGATGGTAGAAATCATGAATCTATAAAAGGTAAAGTTGATGAAAAAGAAGAGGTTCCTTTTGAATGGAAGTTCCCGACGCTTGATTTGCTTGCACCTCCTGCAAAAGCCATAAATTCAGATGAGCATCTTTTGAAAGATAATGCGGAAAAAATCAGGAGAAAGCTTGAACAGTTTAATATTGAAGTTACGATGCATGAAATTCACGTTGGACCAACGGTTGTCCAATATACTTTGCGTCCACATGAAGGAGTTAAGCTTTCTAAAATTATAGGGCTTAAAGACGATTTGGCGCTTGCTTTGGCTGCAAAATCCGTTCGTATTGAGGCTCCGATTCCCGGAAAATCTCTTGTTGGGATTGAAGTCCCGAATGATAAACGCACGACAGTTCATTTGAAAGAAGTTTTGGAAAGCAAAGAATTTCAAGATATTGATTCTGCGCTTCGTGTGCCATTTGGTCGTGATGTTGCCGGAAAGGCGATTATTGAGGATTTGGCTTCTATGCCACATTTGTTGATTGCAGGTACAACCGGTTCCGGTAAGTCAGTTGGAATTAATACGCTTATTTTATCTTTGATATATCAAAATACGCCAAAAGATTTGAGGCTTATTATGGTTGATCCAAAGCGCGTTGAATTAACTTCTTATAACAATTTGCCATATTTGCTCGCACCGATTATTACAGAGGCGGAAAAGGCTGTTATTGCGCTTAGATGGGTCGTTGCGGAAATGAATCGCAGATATGTTTTATTCCAACAAACAAAGCATAGAAATATCCTTGATCATAATAAGGATCCAAACATAAAAGAAAAAATGCCAAGGATTGTGATTATTATTGATGAGCTTGCTGAGCTTATGATGGCGGCAAAGAATGAAGTTGAGGCTTACATATGTCGTATTGCGCAACTTGCTCGTGCGGTTGGAATTCATTTGGTTGTTGCGACGCAAAGACCGAGCGTTGATGTTGTTACGGGGCTCATTAAGGCGAATATTCCTGCTCGTGTTGCTTTTGCTGTGCGCGCGGCTGTTGATTCAAAAACAATTTTGGATACTGTTGGTGCGGAAGATTTGCTTGGAAAAGGGGATATGCTTTATCTTGCGCCGGGCATGGATAGACCGTTCCGTGTTCAAGGAATATTTGTATCTTCAAAGGAGATTGAAGATGTTACGAATTTTATTAAATTAAATAATCAGATGGAGCCGCAATATGATGACTCTGTGACGGCTCAAGAGCTTGCTGATGAGAAAATTTCCGGACTTCCGGAATCGCATTTTGCATCCGAAGAAGAAAGCGGAGAATTGAATGATGAGGATTTGTATAAGGTTGCATTGAAAGTTATTGTGGAGCATAAAAAGGCATCTGCGTCGTTATTGCAAAGACGTATGAAGCTTGGATACGCAAGAGCGGCGAGAATTTTGGATGAGCTTGAAGAGTGCGGTTTTATTGGTCCTGTTCAGGGCGCGAAGCCAAGAGATATTTATTTTGATAGAATAAATCAGGCGGAATCAGTGCAAAAGGAGCTGGACTGAGGAAATGATCAATAATCAATTTGCTTACAATAATCAAATAATTTTCAATTTTAAAATTTTAAATTTATAAATAATTAACAAAATTCATGAAGAGAATTTTAGTAACAGGTGGGGCGGGATATATTGGGTCGCATGCAGTGCGCGCGCTTGTGCGCGCAGGTTATGAAGTTTCAATTTTGGACGATCTTTCGCATGGACATGAAGAATTTATTCCAAAAGGTGTGAAGTTATTTAAGTTTGATATTTGTCATCCCTTGGACGTGGATGCGGCTTTTGCAGAAAAGCAATTTGATGCGGTTATGCATTTTGCCGGAAGGCTTGAAGCAGGGCTTTCCATGGTTCATCCAAATGAGTTTTTTTATGTAAACTGTGTTGGCGGGTTTAATTTGTTGGAAGCCATGTGTAGGCATGGAATTAATAAAATTATTTTTTCATCTTCTGCGGCGGTTTATGGTGAGCCAAAAGTTTTGCCGATTAAAGAAGATTCAGAGTTAAAGCCGATAAATAATTACGGCGTGACAAAGCTGATTTTTGAGCAAATGCTTGAAATGTATCGAAAAAGTCATGCGATTTCGTATGTTAATTTGCGATATTTTAATGCGGCCGGGGCTGATCCTGAAGGCGGAATTGGCGAGAAGCACAATCCTGAGACGCATTTGATTCCGAATATTTTTAAGGCTGCAAAAGGGGAGTCTGATTTTAAACTTTTTGGAACTGATTATCCGACAAAAGATGGAACGTGTGTCCGTGATTATATTCACGTTTCTGATTTGGGGGACGCGCATGTTTTAGCGCTTAATCATCTTGAAAAATTGGTTGGCGATGGTGCTGATTTAACAAAAAGTTTCGGTGAAGTTTTTAATCTTGGGAACGGGAATGGTTATTCAAATCGTGAAGTAATTGATTCAGTGCGACGAATTACAGGAAAAGATTTTAAAGTCGTGGAAGAGGGAAGGCGTGAGGGCGATCCGCCGGTTTTGATTGCGGATTCGAGCAAGGCTGAAAAAGTTTTAGGTTGGAAGCAAAAATTTTCAAAAATTGATCAGATTGTTGAGACGGCGTGGAAGTTTGAGATTTCGAAATAATTTTGCACCAATTTGGTTATATAAATCGTATTAATATACGTGGGACAGTGAGGGGTTATATCAAAAAGGCTATCGTTAATTCGATAGTCCTTTTTTATTGCATTAGTTGTCGCCAAGCTTTAATCTTGTTTACATGAACGTTAGGTCAAATATTTGGAAATTGAATGTCGGATATTTTTTGACAGAGTTAATGTTTTTTATTCCGATTTGGGTGCCGTTTTTGAGCGGGATGGGGTTTTCCATGGAAGACATTTTTATTCTTGAAGCGCTTTTTGCGGCTGTTATGGTTGTTATGGAAATTCCTTCGGGGTATTTTGCGGATATTTATGGAAGATCGACTTCACTTGCGGTTGGAGCCGTGTTTTCTTTTGCGGGGTTTGTTTATTTTGCTTTATTTGTTGGGTTTGTTCCGTTTTTAATTGGACAAATATTGCTTGGCATTGGTATGAGTTTTATTTCCGGAGCACAAGAAGCTTTGATTTATGATTCTTTAATTGAGATGAAAGAAGAGGATAAATATCGAAAAATTCAGGGGAATATGTTTTTTTATTCAAGAATGGCGGCAACGATATCGAATTTTACAGGTTCGATTTTGGCAACTATTTCCATGAGATTGCCTTTTTATGTTGCTGTTGTGCCGTTTTTCTTTTTGATGTTGATAAATTTTACATTGGTTGAGCCAAAAATCCATAAATCCAAAGTTGAAAAATTGGCTCACTTTAAAGCTATTTTGAAAGAATCTTTTGTGAATAATAAGGCGCTTCGAAGCATTTTGTTTTATGGCGGATTTTTATTATCTTTTACATTAATGACGTTTTGGCTTTATCAAAAATACATGTCGTACATTGATTTGCCGATTTTGTATTATGGCTTTGTTATTGCGGCTGCGAATATTGTTTCTGGTCTTGGGTCAAAATTTGCGAAAGAAATTGAAGATAAAATCGGCGTTGGTTTTTCTCTTATCGCTATCCCAATTTCATTGATTTTGACGTGGCTTTTATTTTTCTTTTTTAAATCGCAATATATGCTTATTTTTATTGTCATTGCGAGCTTTTTTTGGGGCTATTTGCTTGTCGTTGTGCAGAATGTTATTCAGAATCTTGTTGCATCAAATAAGCGTGCGACAGTGCTTTCAATTCGTAGTATGATAACAAGATTATCGTTTGTTATATTTTCGCCGGTCTTAGGGGTTTTAACGGACAAATTTAATGTGAGTGTTGCTTTTTTAGCACCAATAATAATTGTATTTGTTGTTGGTGGAATATCGGTTTTTGCGCTGAAGAGGAATAGAGTTTTTTAAACTATGCCCCGTGACACTTTTTATACTTCTTTCCGCTACCGCATGGGCAAGCGTCGTTTCTGCCGACTTTTGGAAGGCCTGAATTGGAGTTGGACTTGTTGCCGATTCTGACAACTTTTTTCTGGGCATCTTCGCTGATATCTTGATTTAAAGCCGCTTCAATTTGATCTTCGTTTGTGATGAGATTTTTTTGTTCTTGCGCTTTTATCATGACTTGCTGATGCGCAATTTGGGCAACCGGAATTTTAAAGAGAGTTGTGACTGTCCCTGTCATTGTGCTACCCATTAATTTATTAAATGTTTCAAATGCGGCGTTTTTATATTCAGTTAGAGGATCTTTTTGGCCATAGCCACTTAAAGAAACGCTTTCACGCAAGCTTGCCATGTCATCAATGTGTTCCATCCAAAGCGTGTCGATTGTGCGGAGATAAACGCTTCGTTCAATTTCACGCATTATATTTGAATCCGGCAAAACACTTTCTCTATATTCGTATTCGTTTGTTAAATGCTCGGTTACGACTTCTATAAGCCGTTCTTGATCTGCAATCGGTTGAATCATTTCAAGCGTTAACGGAGTCTTTGCTTCAGGAACGAGGTTTTTTATTTCAAGATAAATTTTTTCATAGTCCCATTCGTGAGCTTCGCGCCCGTTTGTATAATTTCCGACAAGACTTGATGCAAAATCTTCAATCAATTTCATTATATCTGTGCGGATATTTGTGCTTTCAAGTATTTTGCGGCGGCGTGAATAAACAATTTCACGATGAATATTAATAACGTCATCGTATTGAACAAGGTGCTTTCTGATGTCAAAGTTGTGACCTTCGACTTTTTTCTGGGCGCTTTCGATTGCGGAACTTATCATGCGATTTTCAATCGGCATGTCATCCGGAATTTTTAATATATCCATCATGCGTTTGACGCGATCTGATCCGAATAAACGCATTAAGTCATCTTCCATGGAAACGAAGAATTGGCTTTCTCCCGGATCTCCTTGGCGACCGGAGCGACCACGGAGCTGGTTATCAATGCGGCGTGATTCGTG
>JBAYGM010000017.1:0-12369 GCA_041666705.1 Candidatus Altimarinota bacterium
CGATTTGCAAGCTTGGATCGCGACCTCCATCAGCAGTATTGAATGATCTAATTGCGTTCATATAATTTTATTAAAGGATGTAATTATAAACACAAACACACATCCAGTCAACGCTAAAATCACTTTTTAAAATTACTTCTTAAACCAATCCGATTTCGAGCTAAAGTTCACCTTATTCTTATTTTTTTCTTTATGCGCATCAAAAGCCAGCGCAATCAAATCTTCAATTAATTTTTCATAAGGAATCCCCGCATGTGCCCACATTTTTGGGTACATGCTAATTGAAGTGAATCCTGGAATTGTGTTGATTTCGTTTATATAAAGCGCGTTATCATCTTTTGATAAAAACCCGTCAACACGTGCCATGCCCGCGCAATCGAGCGTGCGATAAGTTTTTAAACACATTAATTGGAATTCTTCGCTCAGTCTTGGAGAAATTTTCGCAGGAATTTCGCCACGCGATTTTCCATTAACGTATTTATCATAAAAATCATAAAATTCACTGCCAAGAATAATTTCACCGACAGTTGATGCTTTTGGGTTGCTATTGCCAAGAACCGCACATTCAATTTCATGTCCGTTTATATGCTTTTCAATCAAAATTCTGCTGTCATATTCACATGCGAGTTTTATCGCTTTTTCAAGATCACGTTCATGTTTCACCTTTGAAATCCCAACAGAAGATCCCATCCTTGAAGGCTTAACAAAGCAAGGAATGCGAATTTCTTTAATAATATTTTTCATAACCGTTGCGGAATTTTTTGCAAAATATTCACGCGTAAACCACATATATTTTGAATTTGGGACACCGGCTTTATCCAATAATTTTTTTGTCGTGATTTTATCCATTGCAACGCTGGAAGCCATAACTCCGCATCCAACATAAGGCACATTTGCCATTTCAAAAAGTCCCTGAATCGTTCCATCTTCGCCAAAAGGTCCGTGCAAAACAGGAAAAACAACGTCAAGTTCACAAAGCTGTTTGCCATTTTTGTCAGTCAAAATAAGCTTTCCCCTTTCAGGAGCAAGATTTATAAGAATCGGTACGGATTTTTTATCTTCCAAAAACCATTTTCCATCCTGCGTTATCTTAATTTTAAAAACATTATATTTTTTTGCATCAACGTGCGAAATAATCGATTTTGAAGAAACAAGCGAAACCTCATGTTCGCCACTACGACCACCAAAGATGATTCCAAGGTTTAATTTTTTCATACCTAAATTTTAGCCCGACCAAAGTCAAAACACCATTGACAAAATAACCAAAATGACGTATAATTTATGTATAAAAACAAATATGAGAAGGCCAAAACCTATTGTCATCGTTTGGAATCAGTAAAAAATAAGTAGAGCGAACAAAATCGCTTACTTCAACATATATAAATATTTAACCAAAACAAAAATGAAAAACAAAAAACTTGCGAGCTTAACCGTGGCAGTCGTCATCATCTCGACATTGACGCTGTCAGTGCCGGTCGGAGCTTATGTCCAGACGTTTATGTTTGGACCGATGATAGCTCAAGATTCAGGCAATCCTCCACCATCAGGCGGTGAAGGTGGCGGTCAGGGTCCAAGAATGGATCAGGGTCAAATGATGGGTCCGGGTCCAAATGGTGGCGGCGGTCAAGGCCAAATGGGACAGGATAATCGCCCTATGCAAGGTCCGGGCGCAAATTTTATGCCGAGCAACGATGGCAAGGAATTTGAATCAATGCAGGGAGGATTTGGTCCAAATAATCAAGGGCCAAACAATATGAAATATGATAATCGCCCAATGCAGGGCCAAGACGGAAATTTTCAATCACAGCCATATAAGCCAATGATGCAGCAAGGACAATTTGATGACAAAAAGTCTCAAGAATTTCAAAAGCAGCAATATCAACCTATGACTCAAGATTCCACAAGCAAGCCATGTAATGGAAGATGGATTCAAGATGATAAAGGTGGATATTGTGAACAAATGAAGCCATCAGCCGAAAATTATCCAAATCAAAATCAAACGTCTGATCAAAGCCAAAATTTCAATCAAAATGGAGATCAGCAAAATTTTGACAATCAGCAAAATCAGATGGACGAAAAACAGATCAAAATGGAAATGAAAAATATTCAAAATCAAACCAAAAATTTCCTTCGTGAAATTACAAGAATGTCGAAAGAAGTTGATAAGATGGCAAAAAAATCAAAGGGTATGACGTGCCCTGTTATAGATGAGGCAAAAGCCGTTCTTGGCGAAGCTAAAACGGCTATAGCTGATCTTCAAGGCGCAACTGCAACAACGCGTGATGAACTCGACGCTCTTCGCACAAAATTTGAAAACATCGTAGGAGGCCCAAATTCAGAAGAGGAAGAGTCGTTAATGGATAAAATGAGCCAAGTTATGCCAAGAATGGGCGTTTGTGAAGGATTGATGAAATTCACAAAAGAAGTTAAGAGATTTGATAAGGAAGTTGTAAGAGAAATAGCAAAAGCTAAGAAAAATAAAATGCCGGATGACATTATTAATTCAATGCAGGACGTTTTAAATCAACTTTTGGCTCTCGAAAAAAATCCAACAGAAGGACTGTCGGAAGAAGATATGGCGGATGGAAATTTCATAGACAGTTTGTTCAATGATACTTTGCAACCACTTCGCGATTCAATGGATGCAATTCGAGAAAGTATGAACGATGTATATGACAAAATTGGTATGTGTAAAGGTCTTAAAAGTAATAAAAAATCAGTAGACGCGCTTCCAAAAAAAGTTAGCAAAATGGGCGAAGAAGCTGTTGCGGCAGCCGAAGAAATGAAAGCTTTGTTTGCGGAAGGCTTGGGCGCTTGTGAAGCAAAAAATTACGATGCTTTGGATGAAATAATGCCAAAGATTGAAGAGTTGAAAAATACTTTCGAGGAATTATATAAAAAATAGACAGGCGAACTTTTATAAAATTCACAAAGGGCTGGATCTCGTATTCGGCCCTTTTTTAGGACTTAGATCTTAGAATTTTTATAGAAATTAGATCAAATTAGGATTTAGTTATTTCCCTCGGTATTTTCTCATTAATCCTCGCCACAACCTCATAATTAATCGTATTAAACCATCCGGCCATTTGTTCCGCGGAAATGGTTTCGGCGTGCGATTTTGCGCCGCCAGTTTTCTGTGCCCCGAGCAAAACAACCTCATCTTCAAGCTTGGTGTCGCGAATATCCGTCACATCAACCATGATGATATTCATGCAAACGCGTCCGCAAATTGGCGCACGTTTTCCATGAATCAAAACGTATGAATTATTTGAAAGTCTGCGATCATATCCGTCGTAATATCCAACCGGGACAATTGCGATTTTCGTTTTAGCAGTTGTTTTATATGTGCATCCATAGCCAATATATGAGCCTTCGGGAATTATTTTTATCTGCGCAATTTTCGTTTTCCAAGTCAAAACCGGTTCGAGTTTTATTTTTCCGCGACCTTTTTGCAAGGCTGAAACATATGTTTCTTTTGATGGCCACATGCCATAAAGTCCGATTCCAACGCGAACCATTGTCATATGCGTTTCCGGAAAGAGGATTGTCGCCGCAGTATTTGCGCAATGTTTATATTTAATTCTTATTCCAGTCGCTTCAATTTTTGCGATTGTTTTTTCAAAATTCATAAGTTGGAAGCTGGCGAATTCGTGCTCAGTTGTATCTTCAATATTTGCGAAGTGCGTGCTGATTCCCTCCAGTTCAAGATTTTTATTTGCAGTAATATATTTTGCGAATTTTACGGCATCTTCCGGCATAACACCTTGTCTGTTATTTCCGGTTTCGATCTTAATATGTAATTTCGCTTTTTTACCAAGGCTTTTCGCTGCTTTCGCAGTGGTATCAACCGTCTCTTTATTATAAACAACAAATCGCACGTCCATTTTCACAGCCGCTTCAATTTGATCCAGCGGTACATATCCAAGAATATAAATCGGATTTTTGATTCCGGCATTCCGCAATATTTCCGCCTCAAATGCCGCATTAACGCCTAGCCAAATATTTTTTCCACCATCTTTATATTCGGAAATTATTTTTCCAACTTGAGCGAGCCCGTGCCCATATGCATTTGCTTTCACGCAAAAACAGAGCGCTACATTTTTGCCAATCAAAGATTTAAAAGCCGCAATATTGTGCTCCAGCGCCTTTTTGCTTATTTCCACCCGACTTATTGGAAAAACATTTGTCATTTGGATTTAATTTGTCATTTGTCCTTTGGACTTTGTCATTTTTTATATTATATTGGTTTTGTACTCTTTTTCCAACTTACAATGAAAATCTTCCGCAAAACATTTGGATTCCTCGCACTTTTAATTTTACTCCCAATCGCAATATTTAAGCTTTGGGCAGTTGTGAAAATGTATAAAAAGAAGAAGTAATTATTATCCGGGTGGGTAGGCAGGTGGGAGACCATCGGCGTCGGCTTTTTCATCAAGCACAACATTCTTAACCGCATTAGCGACATCTCCACTAGCGCCTCTAATTTTTTCAGCCCTTACAGTATTTTGCGCTTCAAATAATCTCCCAAAATTATCAAAAGTAACAACCATGTTAATTAATCCGTATGGAACGTTGGACGTTATAGCCGCGAAAGGCATTCTGGATTTTAAATGAGCAATTAATTCTTCGATAGCGGCAACATCAGTCTCGCTTTTTGGAGCTTCTCCGTCCCTTTTTAGAAGAATATGTCCAACAAAGCCATCTCCGTCAAAGCGGTCTCCGCCAAGCATTATTGATACATCTCTAAGCCCTTCAGGAAGGCTGATTTCGCGAACAAATTCACCGATCGCACGCCTTACTTTCATCATAAGGTGGTCGCTATCGGTTGCCTCATGTCTTTCCATAGCGAGCTTCAATGACCAATATGGGTTTCTTGGGTCAACTATATCAGCAGGTCTTATCAGTTGTTGCATCGTATGATTTTTTAAATTTAGATTTTGATTATAAATAATAGACATAACATCTGTCAAATTATAAATTGACATAATAAAAAATATATTTTACAATTTAAACACTTACCGATTATTTTATGGCTCTAAGTCTAAAACAAAAAGGCGATGCTGTTGACGATATGGCAGAGAGGCTTTTCAGGATGAGGCCTGGTGAATTAGGCGTGGCAAGAGCAATTCGCGAAGTTTTTTTAGGGGAAGATCATAGGATAAGCGTTGCAGCTAGACGCGCAGTGGAAGAGATTGGACGTGAAGACTGTTTGGAGATCTTATCGCTAATTAATCGTGGATGGGCAAATTTAATGATGGGTCATGAAAATAGTTTTTTGCATATTGCAAATGCTGTTACCGTAGATAGGGCGACCGTGGAATTGCGTCCAATAACAGAAGTGCGTTCAACTCATGGAAGGGATGCGATGCGAGCGTTGGAGCCTTTACCGGCGAAATCGGAATTGTCGACTGTAATAGCGCCAGGAAAGAAAAAACCAGCATTGGAAAAACGCCAAGCTGTAGGCGGAGATACGCCAAAATTTAAACTTATTTCAGAAAGAGAGATTGATGCGGCAGAGCTGGAAGAATTAAAGCGAACTTTACGTGGGGACGATTTAGAGTCTATAAAAAAAGCAATTTTACGCTGCCCCGGACTTATTTTGGAAGAATTCGATGTAATTTTGGAATTAAAAATCGCAAGAGAGATTTTACTATTTATAGCGCAAAAATATCCAAATGTAATAATTATTTATTCGCCAAGATTTTTAGACAAGCCTTTTGCTTATGAGGTTATTATGGAAGCCGCAAGAAAAGATCCTAAATTGGCAATTAAACTATACGCAAAATATGAACCCCTCAACGGTTCTGCGGAAATTCTCGCAGAAGCAAGAACTCTCGCAAAATCGACAAAGGATTGAAAATTAAATCCTGTAAATTGAAAATTGATTGTAAATTGCATCTTGATCATTGATAATTGATCCACGATGATCCGTTATCTAAAAAAGATTTTTTACGTAATTCCAAAAACACCAATGAAGGTGCAGTTTGAGATTACAAACGCTTGCAACCTTGCGTGTCCGATGTGTCCGAGAACAACGCTTAAAACAGGGGAGGCGCACATGGATTATGATTTATATTTGCGAATCCTTGATAAACTCAAAGGCGTTCAAAGAATTTACCTCACAGGTTGGGGTGAGCCGCTTGTTTATCCGCAGATTTTTAATGCAATAAAAGAGGCAAAAAAACGTGGTCATTTTGTAAGCATTACGACGAATGGCATTATTTTAAGTGAAGAAATTCAAAAAAAACTTATAAAAACCGGAATTGATCAGGTTGTTTTTTCCGTTGATTCAATCACGGATTATAGCGGCGACGGTCACAGGAATTCCTCGTCTTTAAAAAACATTATTGATTTTACAAAACGCGCAAAAGAGTCAGGAAATCCGGATATTTCACTTCAAGCTTGCAACCAAAAAAATCGTGAAAATGATTTATTTGATGTTGTTAATTTTGCAGCTAAAAATAAAATTAGAAATGTCGAAATTTTGCGTTTGGATACGAGATTTTTATCAAATCTCGCGCGTCCAAATTTCAAAGAAGAAGAGAGCGCTTTAAAAAAAGCATTCAAACTCGGTCGCATTCTTGGGGTTGAAGTTAATAGCATTCAAAATTCAATCGGCTCGGGAGTCCGCGGGTTTTTATTTCGCAGATTCAAAAAGCAATTTCACGGACTCAATACGCTCATGCAAAAGCCATGTTTAAAGGTTCAAGACTATCTTTATATAAACGTAAAAGGGCAGGGCACGCCTTGTTGCATGTTGCCGCATTTTGACATTGGTGATCTTAGCTCGGAAGATTTGCAAGCAGTTTGGCACAGCAAAAAATTTCAAGATTTCCGCAAAAAAGAATGGAAAAAGATTTGTGGAAAATGCGACATTATGAATTTGAAGCAGAAATAGGGGGACGGAGGCAGGCGACAAGTTATTTGACGTTTCTTTAATCGTATGCCAAAATTCCACCCTATATAAATAAAACATGAGTAACGTGATTCCGCAGGAGAGATGGAAAATTTTAAACTCGCAAGTGGCTGAGCTTGAAAAAATGCGTCAATCTTTAACCGGAGAATTCACCGAAGAGATCGGCAAAGAGATTTTTAGGATATTTGGTGAGGTGAATAAAAGGGTTCATGATGCCATGGATGACTATAAAGTGGCATGGAATTTATTTGATCACGACGCGGTAGGTCTGATGCAAGGGATCGCAACAAATATAGAGGTATTGAATTCGGATTTGTTAAAAGGAAAAGATGCAATCGACGAAGCAACGAAAGTCGTAAGGAGAAAATTGCAAAAAATTATTTTAATAATTTCCGCTATGGAATTTTGGGCCGAAAAAAGAGTTTTGGAGATAAAACGCGTCAATTTAAAACAGGCTGTAGATGATATAAGAGAGCTGTTGGACGAAGCCTTTGAAGGGCATAAATTGGAAATCGAAATAGATATAAATGAGGATTTAAAAGCATCAATTCATCTTGCAACAATTCAAATGCTTTTACTTAGCATGAAGGCGAATTCTTTAAAAAGAGGTCATGCGACAAAGTTGAAAATATCTGCGCATAAAGAAGGAAATTTTGTTTTGCTTGAAGTCAGCGATGATGGATGCGGGGTGGATGAAAAAGTCTTGCCGAAAATGTTTGAGTATGGAGTCTCAGGCGAGAAAGGAACAGGCCTCGGGCTTGCGGACGCTCAAGAAAGGCTTGCAGAATCTTATGGATCTATTTCGTGCGAAGCACATGGTGGATTGGATAATAAAGAAGGATCGAAAGGTGCGAAATTTATAATGAAATTGAGGGATTATAATAGGAAAAGATCAGATTCTGTTTTATTAATGGCAGATGAGTGTTTTAGCTCTATGAGTCCGGATAAAACAAACGTTGATTTGTTGCGTGAAACATTGAGAATACTGGGGTTAACAGGAGAAGTGACGAAGAGACTTAAGCGAGAAGAGGACGAATGCAATTGGCCTTTGCATGATGATGATATTAAAGAGTTTATTTCGGATGAATGCAGAGCTCATGGCATTCCTTTGCCAAAATCAGAAGATGAGCTGAAGCGTTGGTTTTGCTTAATTTATATGGAGGCTTCTGTTTTAGAGGGGTTTTCTTATGGAAACCTTGTGTTGCCTGAGGATGTAACAGGGGAAAGTGCCAGGGAAGATGATAATTGATTTGACTTGTGGCTTTGACCTTTGAGGTTTGAGCTTTGAGTTATTTTCTGCTATAATCCCAACACTTACAAATTTAACAATAACAATATGCAAATCGCAAATTTACAATATACGGGAGCGAAGATTGCTCCGACATTTTTCGGAAAAGTTATGTTTTATTTTGCGCTTGCAGTCTTGATGTCCGCGGTTGGCGCATATGCAGGATTTTTCTATTTTCTGCCGATGATTGTCGCATCTCGCGGCCTCATTTACGGCATCTTCGCACTTGAACTGATCCTCATTTTCACATCGCGAATGTGGATGCGCAAACGTCCGATAAATTACATCCTTTTCTCAGCATTTACGTTTATAACAGGCGTAACAATCGCTCCACTTTTAGCTGTAACAGTAGCGGAATTCGGAGGCTTGTTTATAATCAAAGCGCTCGCCGCAACCGCATTAATGTTCACAGCATCAGCAATAATCGGTTATACCGCAAAAGTGGATTTCACAGGAATTCGCGGCTGGCTTTTTATGTTTCTTATCGGTATGATCGTCGTTTCTGTAATTGGAATTTTTGTTCCATGGAGCAACACGTTTGAAATGATATTTTCCGGCTTTGGAGTAGCACTTTTCAGCATTTATACGGCCGTGGATTTTCAGCTTATGTTGAAAAGAAACACATCTCACGAATTCGCGATGGACGTGGCTTTGATGCTTTATCTGGACATTTTCAATCTTTTTATATATATTCTTCGCCTGATGGGGAGCATTAGCAGGAATTGATTTAAAAAACATATTTATGCCTAAAAATAAATTTAAACTTAATATTGGTTCGATTTTGGAAGCCGAAGAGGGCGCGCACGTTGAATTTGATATTGATGCGTCACTTAAATTGGATGACAATACTGAAATCCCATTAGCTGCCGCAGTGCAAGTTATGAAGCTCCAGCACGAAGTGAACGTTACCGCAAAGAAATTCACCGCAGAAACAAGCGTTATTTGCTCACGATGCATTAAGAAATTTAAGCAAAAAATCTCGATCAAACTCATTGAAAGACAGTTCTTATTTGAACGACCACGCGTTGTTGAAGATGCCGATGATCTATACCTTGTTGATATGAAAAATGCGACAATTGACCTTACCGAGCTCTTCCGACAAGAATTGCTATTGCATTTTCCGCTTATTCCGCTATGCTCTTTAAAGTGTAAGGGTCTATGTGCGGTATGCGGTAAGAATCTGAATCTTGGCGACTGCGGACATAATCACGACGTCGATATTTCAGCGACCGAGACCCAAAAACCTTTACTCAAATTAAAAGAATTGTTTAAACAATCACAAAATGGCAAAACGACCGACAAACAAACGAAAAGCTCCACGAAGCCAAACCAAAAAAAGATATAGTGGTTTCAAGAAGAGAGCACAAAAACAGCTTGTTGAAAAATACTCGCTCGCAAAATGCAAAAACTGCGGCGAAGTAAAGCTGAATCATCACATCTGCCCAGTCTGCGGAAGCTATGCTGATAGAAAACCGCTTGATAAAGGCAAAGACGTGATAAAGAAGATCAAGGCTTAATAAACAAATCATGGCTTTTAAGAGACGCGCAAGCAGAATTGTTGCTATGAAAGCACTTTTCGCATACGAACATCACAAGGAGAAGGTTGATAAAATTTTCGACTTTATTTTGACGGATGGCGATTTAAAGCTTGACGACCCGGAGTTCGCAAAGGGCTTAATAAAGGGCACAATCAAGCATCAAAAAGATATTTTAGAGAAAATTCAAGAAATGGCGCCGGCTTGGCCTGTTGAGAAAATTGCACCGGTTGATCGCGCAATTCTTGAACTCGGCGCATTTGAAATTCTTTTTTCAAAAGACGTTCCGCCGGTTGTCGCAATAAACGAAGCGATTGAAGTTGCAAAGGAATTTGGGGATTTGAATTCCGCAAAATTCATAAATGGTGTTTTGAGTAGTATAATGACTAAGCATTGCACATATCGTGACCCAAAAACGGGCGAATATCTTAAAAAATAATGGACAAATACGCAGAGCTTCAAAAAATAATTAACGTAAAATTCAGAGATTCAGAACTTCTGGAAACGGTTTTTAGGCACAGATCATACGTGAACGAGCATAAGCGTGAAGGCGGATCAAACGAACGTCTCGAATTTCTTGGTGATGCGGTTCTTGAGCTTGTTGTAACGGAATTTTTATATAAATCTTATCCAAAAGAAAACGAAGGTACGTTGACGGACTGGCGTTCCGCGCTTGTGAAAGGTCCGCACTTGGCAGACATCGCAATCGAACTTCAACTCGGAAAATATTTATATTTGAGCAAAGGAGAGTTAATGTCCAAGGGTCGCGAAAAACCTTATATTCTTGCGAACACGGTTGAGGCATTAATCGGCGCAATTTACATTGATAAAGGTTATAAGATTGCTCACGAATTTATTGGAAAATTTATTCTCGATCGACTTCCTCCAATCATTGAGCAAGGGCTTCATATCGACCCAAAATCACGACTTCAAGAAATCACACAAGAAAAAATGCTTGGCATGCCGGTTTATAAAGTGATGAAGGAAGAAGGCCCGGATCACGCCAAAAGTTTTATTGTTGGCGTTTACGTTAAAGACGAATTATGCGGCGAAGGCTCAGGTTCCAGCAAGCAAAAAGCTGAACAGGAAGCCGCAAAAAAGGGACTCAAGAAAAAAGGGTGGAAATGAAACGCGTTAAAATAATATAAATATTTATTAACTTTTTAATATGGACTATCGAAAAAATGCTCCTTTGATTGCAGCAATTGCAATTCCGATTTTGATGATTATTTTTGTGGCGGTGGCAATTTATGTGCCGGGTTTATTTAAGCATCCGACATATAGCTTTTTGTACGCCGAAGGATATACCGGAGGAGTATATGAAGTCAAAAATGGCACAATTGCAAAAGTTATATATGATGAAAAAACGCAAAATTACTATAAAAACAGAGAAGACGTAAAGCTATATTTATACGATGTGGCAAAAGATCAGGCGCGTGAAATAAGCTTTGAAGATGCGACAAAACTAAGTCTTGATACCAACAGAATTGCCTTAGACGGCTTTACGATTGAGCAAGGACGACATACGAGAATGTTTGATTCAAATGATCGCAGAAATTTATTTGCAATTAATGGGAGCGTGAGTAAAGAGTTGAATGTTGAAATAAGAAATTATTCATTTACATTTTTAGGTTGGATAAAATAACAAATTAAAATATGGAGAAAAACGAATTATTAAAGGCAATCAAATATATAGCTTCACAGAATTTGGTTTCCAAAGACGAGCTTATTGCGGCTTACAACGAAGGAGTTGTGGGCGATAAATCAGAAAAAACCAGTTTTGATATTTCCAAAATTTTGTATTTTATAGGAGGCGGAATAATTATTTTGGGCATAGTGATTTTGATTTTCACAAACTGGGATAAGATGAATGATTTTGGAAAAATCCTTGCAAGTCTTGGCTCGGCAATTGCGGCATATGTTCTTGGAGCCATTTTATCAAGATATGAAAAAATCATTTATGC
The DNA here is from genome assembly GCA_041666705.1 of Candidatus Altimarinota bacterium. Taxonomy (GTDB): domain Bacteria; phylum Patescibacteriota; class Gracilibacteria; order UBA1369; family UBA12463; genus UBA12463. Next base: position 11,704 of record JBAYGM010000017.1, read on the forward strand.
GGCAGGTCAGGCATTCTTTTTTATATCCGCAATTCTCATGCCAATCGGTTTTTATGTGACTATGGATATTGCGGGATTTGATACCGATGCGGCAGGCGTGAACGTATTTGTTTCGGCTTCTTTAGTGATCATATACATGATTTCTTATTTTGTTTACAAAACATATCTTTTCAATATTTTGGCGATTGCATCTTTTTCATGGCTTTATTTCAGCTTAACTAGCTTAATTGCCGATAATAATCCGATGATCGACGCGGAAAAATTCTTTGAATATAGAACTTTAGTTTTGGGTCTTTCTTTCCTTTTTCTTGGTTATTATTACTCAAAAATAGATAAAAAAGTTTTTTCAAATATGTTATATGCATTTGGTATGTGTGGCGTTTTTATTACAGCTTTAATTCTTGGCGGATATAAGCCTGATCAAAACATGTTTTGGGAAATAATTTATCCGGGACTGATTTTTGCGGCAATATTCATTAGCGTTTATCTAAAAAACAAAATTTTTCTTTTTGGAGGGTCAATATTTTTAATAGCATATATCATAAAAATCACAGGTGAATACTTTAGCCATGGTTTCGGCTGGGCATTTTCATTAGTCATCGCAGGACTGGCTTTGATGGGCGTCGGGTATTTGACTTATTATTTGCATCAAAAGTATTTGGGGTC
>JBAYGM010000018.1:0-12085 GCA_041666705.1 Candidatus Altimarinota bacterium
AGGACATTGAATTTGGCTATCGCCTTACAAAAGATAAAAAACTTGTTATTTATTATAATCCAAAAGCTTTGGCTTATCATTTTCATCCGCTTGAGGAAAGTTCGCTTGAATCGCGAATGAAGTTGATTGGTTCTTCGCTTCATGTTCTTCATAGAAAGTATCCGGAATTAAATAAATATCCGAATTTTATTAAAAGGACGATTTTTGCATGTATAAGCTCAAAACCGGTTGTGGCTGTTTTTGATTTTTTGCGTAAAAAAGGCGGTCGCCATTGGCATTATTTTTATTATTACGCTCTTTCCAAAAAATATTTCCTTCAAGGTTTGCGTTCAAATAAAGGCAAGGTATAATAGAAATATGCCAATTTTTGAGTTTCAATGTCAGAAGTGTTTAACGGTTTTTGAAGAACTCGTTTTGTCGGGTCGAAAACCGGATTTGGTTTGTACCAAGTGCAAATCAAAGGATATTAAAAGGCTTATGTCGGCAGCATATTTTAATACATCTCGTAATTGTGGGAAATCGGAAGAGTGTGAAAATTGTCCTGTAAAGCGTTATAATAAATGTAAATAAAATTTAATAAAAATTAAAAATATGAACCCCTCAAATATGAAAAAATATGTTTCTATTTTTCTTGTTTTTTCGATGATCTTTGCGCTTTCCGGATGTCGTGCAAAAGAAGGCCAACAGGCTTATGTTCAGCCAAAAAAGATCGTTTTGACGTATTATAAAATGAATGATTCGATTGATGTGATGAAGCCGTTTTTTGATGAGTTTAAAGCGCTTCCCGGCAATCAAATGGTTGAAATAAATTATGTTCAGTTTACTGATCTTAAGAAATACGAAGATAGAATAGTGAATGAGCTTGCTGAAGGGAGTGGTCCTGATATTTTTTCTATGCCAAATACGTGGATTGCAAAACACCAAAAGAAGATAAATCCGATGTCTCCTACAATAATGACAGTAGATACTTTTAAAAATACATTTGTTTATGTCGCTGAAAAAGATTTGATTAGACCTTTCACCGATTCTGCCGGTGTGAAAACTTTACAGATTTATGGTTTGCCGATGTTTGTTGATTCATTAGCTGTCTATTATAATAAAGCGCATTTTTTGGATAAGATTCCTGAAAGAGGGAAGCCTGCCGTAACGTGGAAGGGCCTTTTAGAGGACGTTATTAAGCTTACAAAATCCAATAATAGCGCTGAGAGATTTGAAGTTTCCGGAGCTGCTCTTGGACGCGCTGATAACATAAATTATGCGGTTGAGATTTTATATGCATTGATGTTGCAATATGAAACTAAATTCTATAACGAAAATTATACGGCTTCTACGATTGCTACACAGCAAGGCATGGACGCTGATAATAATCCAAAAACTCCCGGTGTTACCGCTTTGGATTTTTATACTTCTTTTGCGAATTCTGCGAAGCCAAATTATTCATGGAATCAGTATATTTCTCAATCCGTTGGTGCCGATAAAGAAGTCGATGCTTTTGCGAGAGGTAAGGTTTCGATGATATTTGGTTTTTCTGACTATTATCAAAAAATACTTGATAAGATTAAGGATTTAAAAGGTAAAAATCAGTCGGTAATGGACTCTGCTTTTGTTCAAATTGGACAATTGCCACAAGTTGAAGATCCAGCTTTGACTACGAAAAAGCCTACAACTCTTGCTTTTTATTATGCTGAGACAGTTTCAAGGAATTCAAAATATCCAAAGGAGTCTTGGGATCTTATTCAATTTTTAACTACAAAAAAGAATCTTCAAGCTTATAATTCTAAAACGCACAAGCCTACAAGTCGTTTGGATCTTATTCCGGAGCAAAAAGCTGATCCTGTTTATGCGGCTTTTGCAAATCAAACGGGAGTTGCCGATAGCGTTTTAATACTTGATTATGATTATTATAAAAATGTTATTTCAGCTTCAGTTCAGGCTGTTTTGACCGGTGCTAGACTGGACGTCTCTTTGAAATCCGCTGAAAGTGCAATAACATCGATTTTGCCGGAAAAAGGCTTAACTCCTCCCGGTCCGTATGTATTGAAAAATCAGCCTAATCAACAAAAAACAACTACAACTCCTGCGAAATAGTTAATAGCTTTCGTTGGCCGTTGATAAAATCTTTAATTGGTATTTCGTTTTTGCCTTCCATTTGTATTGTTTTTGGTATGAGCAATCTTGACTTTGTTCCAATTCCTATTGTGTTTTTATCAATGAATATTATTTTTCCCGGAGGTGTTTTTTCTTTATCTTCCGCTATTTCTGCATCTTTTATCTTTAACGTTTTTCCATTAAATTGCGTCCAACATTCGGGCCATCCGTAAAATGCTCGTATTTTTCTTAGAATTTCTTCTGCGGTCATTTGTTTAAAATTTATTTTTCCGCTTTCTTTTGCTATTTTCCCACAATATGATGCGATTACATTATTTTGAGGAATTTTTTTCAATATTCCATCGGCTATGTCGAGTAGGGAAGGAGGCAGCATTTGTGATGCTAAAATTGCTAGTTTTTTATTTAAAGTTTCAACATTATCCTTCTCTTCAATTGGTATTCTTCTGATTATGTAAATATCGCCTTCGTCTAATTTATCGTTCATTTCCATTATTGTGACGCCCGTTTCTTTGTCCCCATTCAAGATGGCTTCTTGTATGGGTGAAGCTCCCCGATATTTTGGTAATAATGAGGTGTGTATGTTGATAGGAGCGATTTTTGCAAGATTCAGTATGGATGGTGGCATTATTTGTCCGTATGCGGCTGTAATTATGAAATCCGGCGCTAATCCTTCAATTATTTTTTCAAAATCTTTGTTATTTTTTACTTTTTCCGGCGTTAATATTGGGTAACGGCTTTCATAAAACGCTTTTATTGGAGTTGGCGTTGTTTTTTGTCCGCGTCCTACAGGTTTATCCGGTTGAGTCACAATTGCCATTATTTCAAAGTCAGAATTTTTACCAAGTTCGTTTATAATTGGTATTCCAAATTCTGAGCTTCCGAAGAATATAATTTTGTATGCCATGGCCTAATAATACTACACCTTGCTTTTATTTTTAAATCTTTCTATAATTCACCCCTTAACTTAGGAATATGGACGAATTTGCACAAGCAAAAACATTAATAGACAAGTCAGAGAATATCTTGATTATGGCTCACAGAAGGCCTGATGGGGATACGCTCGGTTGTGCATGTGCTTTTTCACTCATGCTTACTGCGATGGGAAAAACTTGTACTTTAGCTTGCGTTGATGCACCTTCTGATAGATTTGGATTTTTGCCTGAGGTTAAAAGATTTACAAAAGAATTCAATCCGTCTGCTTATGATCTCGTGATTTTACCTGATATTGCGGATATAAAGATGGTTTCTTATGAATTGCCCGAGGGTGTTCCTGTAATTTTGATAGACCATCATGCTTCAAATAACGGTATTGTTGGGGCAATTAATTTAATTGATGAAAAAGCTGCGTCTGCAAGCGTTATAGTCTATAAACTTTTCCAGTTTATGGGTGTTAAAATTACGTCGCATATTGCAACTTGTTTGCTTACCGGAATTTACAACGATACCGGTAGTTTTATGCATTCAAATACATCAAATGAAGTTTTTAAAATTTCTTCAGAACTTACTTTTGCCGGCGCAAAAATGCAGGTTATAATCAAAAATATGTTTAGAAATGTGCCTATTTCCACTTTGAAATTGTGGGGGAAGGCGCTTGAGTCTTTGAGGGTTAATAAAGACAATGTTGCAATCTCAGTTCTTACAAAAAAAGATTTTGAAGATTGTGATGCTTTGCCTTCAGAGTCAGGAGGTATTATTGAAAAAATGAGTTCAATTCCCGGTATTAAATTTGCTATTTTGCTTCACGAAACCGCTACAACTGTTAAAGGATCCATGAGAACCGTGCGTGATGATGTGGACTTGGTTAAAGTTGCTGAGCTTTTTGGCGGAGGTGGGCATAAGAAAGCCGCCGGTTTTACACTTCCCGGAAGAATTGAGAGAGAGGTTAGATGGAAGGTTGTTTCGGAATCCGGTTTTAATAAATTAAATGATATTTCTCCAATAAACGGTCTTTTCATTGACGGGAATTTGGGATAATATTGATGCATGTTTAGGAAATTTTTAGCGTTTGTTCTTGTTTTGGTTTTTCTTGCATTTTCTGTTCCTGCAACTATATTTTTTGGTTTTTATAATACGGTTTTTAATTACGATTTTTATGAAGGACCTTTGTTAGACAATGTTTATAATCAAGGTGCCCCTATTTTGATTGAAGAAATAGTTAATCAAGATAAAGATATTCTTGGGAAATATTTTACGCGCGATGAGTTGTTTGAGCTTTTTAAAAAAGATATTCCTATAACATCCTTTCAAGTTATTATAAGGAATATTACTTCTCAAGTTGATGGTATTTTGAAAGGCAATGGTAAGACAAAAATAATAATACAGTTTGATTCTTTAAAGCCGAATTTTGATACTCTTATAGTTGATTTTACAAACGAGTTGTTTGATAAAAAAATACCAAAGTGTGAGCCCAGTCAAAAAATAGTTTTCAGGGATTTGCCTTCATGTGTGAAGCCGGATACCGATTTTTATAGGAAAGAATTCGTAACTCAAATTCAGCAAAATTTTGACGAGATTTTTAAGAGTAAGGCAAAATCTATTGAAATTGACGCTACTCCCGTTCTTCGAAATTTTCAGGTAATACAAAGTTTTTCAGTTTTAACTCAAGCATTTTTTATCTTTCTTGCCATATTATGTCTTCTCATACTTCTTGTTTTATGGAAGCCATTTTATAGAGGATTTAAGTGGCTTGGTATTACGTTTTTCATTGTTTCTTTTAACTCACTTGTATTTTATAAAACCATATCTATTCTTTCTTCTTATATAGATGTTAAGGATATCGATATTCCTGAAAAATACATTCCAGAAGTTAAAAATATTATAGATTTTATTGTTAACTCCTTTAAAAATCAGATGCTTTATGTTCTTGGATTTGCTTTGCTATTTGGCTTGGTATTATATTTGATTGGATACATCAAGAGTAGAAACAACCAATGATCAATAATCAATATTTTGAAATATGTCACATATAAAATATTTAACAACTATAGGTATTGCCGGAATTATAGCTTGGCTTGGATTCTTTATAACGCTTATGAAGCTTAATCCTTTTGAATCAACCGGCATGGCTATGACTTTCTTTTTCCTTACACTTTTTATTGCCCTTATGTGTACTTTTACTATTTTAGGATTTTATTTTCGCGTTTGGATATATAGAAATGAAATTTATTATAAACATATAAATATTTCACTTAGGCAGGGGATAATGCTGAGTTTGATAGCTATAATAAGCTTAGCCCTTCAATTGCTTGGTGTTTTGAATTGGTTGAGCGGACTTTTGCTTGTGATCGTTATGCTTTTAATAGAGGCTTACATTTCTTTGAAGTCGTAATTCCCGATTCGAGGTACGATTTGCATTTTGTTAATTGGCCAAAGCGCTACCCATGCTCTTCCTTGGATGTTTTCTTCCGGTACAAATGCGTTATTTGGATTGCTGCAGCCGTTTGACGATGGGTCTTTGAAGCACGTTCTTCCGTCTGTGCTCATCAACCTGTTGTCGCCAACTAAGAAATATGAATTTTCAGGAACTTTGAATTCTGTTCTTTTTATACCGAAAGTCGTTGTGTTTCCGCGATTTTCTCGGCTTAAATATGGTTCGACGAATTTATATTCTTTATTTTCATCTTTAAGAAATATTTCACCGTTTTTTATTAAAATTGTGTCGTTTGGCATGCCTATTACGCGTTTTATATAATATTCTTGTTCGTGTGGCGGGTGAAATACCACAATATCTCCACGATTAATTTTTCCAAGTTTGTTTATTATTATATATTCGCCGTAGCCGGAATTACATTTCCCATCAATGTAGTTAAATGTGTTGCACATTGATGGTCCGTATATCTCAAATGGCGATATAACATATGTTTTTATTAAAAAGAAAATGCCGAATATTACGATGGCATCTATGGTTATTTCTAATAAAAATATAAGAGCAATTTTTAATTTTTTATTCATACTCTAGACTTTACATTTGAGAGGCATTATTTACAAGTTGATATCTTTATAGTACTCTTATTGTGTATATTTTATCGATATGAAACTTGCAAATTTTTTCTTTGGTGAATACCTTGAAAAAGGTGAAAAGATACACTCAGTTGCTCATGTTAGTGTAGTCACAATTTGGAAAGTTATGTTGCGTGTCACCTTTCTTGGATTCGCTTTGCCGGGTTTGTTTTTTATATTTTTTCCCGCACTTCTTATTCCGGTTTTGATATGGATGCTCGTCGGTGTTATTAAGGCTATTTATGAGCTTTATGGTTGGTATTATGATGTGTTTTTAATTACAAATACGAGTATTATTTCAATTAAATCTGAAAGTATTTTTGATGTTACGACGAACAGAGTTGAATATCATATGATTGAGGGAGTTAGTTATGTTATTAAAGGTTTTTGGCAAACGATTTTAAATTACGGAGATATAAAAGTTGAAAAGATAGGCGCAGGTACGCCAATTATACTTAAAAATTCCAGCAATCCTGCGCGTATTGAAAGAGTTGTTTTAAAGCATCAAGATGAATATATGGAGCATAGAAATTTTCAAGATCATAAGTCTCTCAAAGATCTTTTGGCAAATATGTTGATCAATCAGTCAAAAACTCAAGGTAAATAATATGAAGCACGTTATCGTTGGTGTTTCCGGCAAAATAGGATCTGGAAAAACAACTTTTTGTAATATGTGTGAAAAATTTGGTGCTATGCATATAAATTCAGATAAGATTGTGCATAAGTTTTATGAACCACATGGGAAAGGGGCTAAACTAGTTAAGGATATTTTCGGTAGTGAGTATTTGGATGAAAATGGGACTGTTTTGCGAACTCGTTTGCGTAAACATTTTATAGAGAATAATGCGGATTTTAAGCGATTTTTGGATAAATTTTATCCAATTTTAGTTAAAGAAATAGTTGGTAGGATAAAAACATCGGGATCGCGCGTGATTTTTATTGAATTTATCGATTTTGATGTAAAGATTTTTAAAAAATTGATTGATATTTTGGTCCATATTGAATGTGATGAAAAGCTTATATTTAAGCGATATGGAAAGAAATTTCCAATTGATTATTTAAAGCAAGTTTTAGCTATTCAAAAGTTTTCAAAAAGTCCCAACATTGTTATAAAAAATAATTCCACAAAGGTGGATTTGCGAAGTCGGGCCCGTGACTTTATAATGAGCATATGATTGATCCAAAATATGAAGTTGTTGTAGGTCTTGAAGTTCACGCTGAGATTTCGACGAAGTCGAAAATGTTTTGTTCGTGTAAAAACGAACCTGGAAGCATGCCGAATACGAATGTTTGCCCTGTTTGTATGGGTTTTCCGGGTCAGCTTCCGGTTGTTAATAAAGAAGCGCTTAGAAAAGGCATGATTGCGGCTTTGGCAATAAATTGTGAGATTCAGAAATTTTCGAAATTTGATCGTAAAAATTATTTTTATCCTGATTTGCCAAAAGGTTTTCAGATTTCACAATATGATCAACCTCTTTCAAAGGCCGGCAAGGTAAAAAACATTCGAATTACGCGTTTGCATCTTGAAGATGATGCAGGGAAGCTTACACATGTTCCGGGCGGTTCTTTGTGTGATTATAATCGTTCTGGCGTGCCATTGATGGAGATTGTGTCTGAACCGGATATTCGTTCTGCGGAAGAAGCTGTTGATTATGCGAAAGAGCTTCAGACAATTTTGAGATATGTTGGTTCTTCCGATGCGGATATGGAACGTGGAATGATGAGGTTTGATGCCAGCGTTTCAATTCGAAAAAAAGGTGAAACGAAATTGAATTTTAGAGCTGAAATTAAAAACTTGAATTCATTTAAAGCGCTTGCTTCTGCGATTGATTATGAATTTTCGAGGCAAGTTGATTTGGATAAAAAAGGTGAGCCGTTGGAAGGAAATATGACTGTTGGATGGGACGATGAAAAGCAGGCTACATATATTATGAGAAGCAAGGAAGGTGATGCGGATTACAGGTATTTTCCTGAGCCGGATTTGCCACCGATTATCGTTGATGATAAATACATTGATGAATTAAAGGCTCAAGTGCCGGAGCTTCCGGATCAAAAGCGTGCGAAATATGTTGGAATGGGCGTTTCTGAGCACGAAGGTGAACTAATTGCGCTTGATGTCGACATGGCTAGATATTTTGAAGCCGTTGTTGTGAGCACAAAAGAAGAGCCGAAAAAAGTTGCTTCGTTTATTACTAGTATATTTTTGAAACATTTAAATGATGAGAATTTGTCTATAAATAAATCAAAAGTTAAGGTTGAACATTTGGCGAGATTGTTTGATTTGGTAAAAGAAGGTGCGATTTCAGGCAATATGGCAAAAGGGGATATTTTTGAAGAAATGTATCATACCGGTAAAAATCCAGATGAGATCGTGAGTGAAAAGGGCTTGAAGCAGGTTTCTGATACGGGTGCGATTGAAGTTGTTTGCAAGAAAGTTGTCGAAGCGAATCCGAATGTTGTTGCGGAATATAAATCCGGAAAGGATAAATTGTTTGGATTTTTTGTTGGGCAAGCCATGAAAGAGCTGAAGGGGCAGGGGAATCCGGTCGTCATAAACGAGATTTTGAAGAAGTTGCTGAGCTAAAAGATTGTTAAATTCCCCTAAATCTGGTATAATAAATATATATAAAATAAAATTTTAAAAATGATTAACTCCTCACTAGACGTTCTTTATTTAGCACTTGCACTTTCTGCTATTATTTTTACGATTTTTGTTTCGATTACACTTGCTTACATTATTTTTATTCTTCGCGATGCTTCAAAAGTGATTAGTGACGTTGAGGAGCTTGTTGATAAGGTAAATGGTATTTTAATTAGTCCTCTTAAGTTTATAAGCGGATTAATGTCTTATGTTTCGCCTTTTCTTGAGAGCGTTGGTAAAAAGAAAAAGAAGTAATTAGCGTTTCTTCATTACAGTATATGGAAATTTTATGACCGCATTCCAAATGCGTTTTATTCGTTTTGGTTCTTGGATAAGGCGAAAAAGCCATTCAAGTCCAATTGTCCTCATAAATTCTGGTGCGCGTTTTTTTGATTTAGCGATAAAATCAAATGCGCCGCCAACTCCCATTGCGAGTTTTACGTATGTTAATTTTTGTAGGTTTTCATGAATCCAAATTTCTTGCTTTGGTGCTCCATAAGCCACGAAAATTATATCGGCTTTTGAATCGTTAATGCGATCTGTAAGATTTTTTTCGTCAGGATTTCCGGAGTATGTGCCAACTATTTTTAGAGCAGGGAAGTGTTTGAGCAAATTTTCAGAAGCTTTTTTTGCGATTCCTTCGCGTGCGCCGAGCAAAAATATTTTATGCGGTGTGTTTGCAACTTTTTCGCATATATCAAGCATTAAATCAGCGCCGCTTACTCTTTCTTTTAATATTTTTTTACATGATTTTTGGTGAAATAAAAGTGAAATTAAAAGTCCGATTCCTCTTAATAATTTTGGATTTTGAATATAACTTGAAGCCCATAAAATTCCTATTCCGTCCGGAATATTTAAATCGGTTTTATTTAAAATCTCTTTAAATAACGTGTTTTTTTGCGCTTTGAGTAGAAATTCCGGATTTGGAGTTGCGATATGGTGTTTTTTGTTTTCTTTAAGCCAATTTAAGACGATGCTTAAAGTTTCTTGTTTTGTTTTTTTATCAAAAGGAACGCCTAAAATATTGATTCTTTCACTCATATTTTGCGTGCAATTATGCAGATATTTTTTGTATAAGTTGTTTCGATGATTCCAAAGCCTGTTTCATTCAAAAGGCATTTTATTTCTCCTGGAGTAAACGCATGATAATATCTTTTTACGCCTGTGTTTCCCCATTTTATGAATATGTCTTTGTAGTCATATTTGGTATCAAAAAGGCTTTTTAAGATTTTTAAAATGTGTTTTCTTTGGAAAAGATCCCAAACCATGATTATGAGAATTCCTCCAGGTTTTAAAATTCTATGTATTTCTCGGAAAGCTTTTTTTCGAAGTCCTTTTGATGGAATGTGATGCATTGCTGCAATACTAAAAACAATATTTTGACTTGAGCTATTAAGTGGAATTTCCAGCATGTCTCCAAGTATGAATTTATTGTCCCCAAACCTTTTTTTGGCTTCTGCAAGCAAGCTTTCGTTGTTGTCTATGCCTGTGTAATTTACGTTTTCGCCAAGTATTTTAAGAAGTCTGCCGCTGCCACATCCAACATCTGCAATTGCATCAGTTTTTTTTATGTATCTTTTGAAGCGTTCGAATTCCGGCCAAACGTCTTCACGAGTTTTGGCAAAATCTTCGCTTATTAAAGCGTAATCCAGTTTTACTTTTTCCAATAACTCTCTGGCTGTTTTGTCTTTCATAAGATATAATTTTCATATGAATGATATTCTAAAAACTTTCGTTAAACAAGCCTTAAAAGAGGGTATTTCAAGCGAGAAATCCTTAAGTAATTTTAAAAATAAATTTTGCGAGAAATATAAGATTTCCGCGCCAAAAAATATGGGTTTGATCAAGGCATATAAAAGCCTTATTAAAAAGCGCGAGATTAAATCTGATGAAGCGTTTTTTAGAATCATAAGGAAGGGAAAAGTTAGGTCGCTTTCCGGAATTGCTTCTATAACCGTTATAACAAAAGAATACCCATGTCCTGGGAAATGCGTTTTTTGTCCGACGGAAAAGGGGATGCCAAAGAGCTATTTATCAAATGAACCTGCGATTATGCGTGCAATTTTGAATAAATTTGATGCTTTTAATCAGACTAGAACGCGTTTGGATAGTCTTGATAAAGCCGGTCATTCAATTTCAAAAATAGATGTGATTATTGCCGGTGGAACATTTTCTTTTTATCCAAAAGTTTATCGAACAAAATTTGTTAAAGCTGTTTATGACGCACTTAATTATCCAAAAAAATCCAAAAATCTTGAAGAGGCGCAATTGATAAATGAAAAATCAAATAATCGCTGTATTGGCTTATCTATTGAGACAAGACCGGATTATGTTAATACTGATGAAGTAAAATATTTGCGAAAACTTGGTGTCACAAAAGTAGAGCTTGGACTTCAAACTTTATATGATGATGTTTTAAAGAAAAATTTGCGTGGACATGACGTGAAAGCATCTATTGATGCCATTCGCATGCTAAAGGATGCGGGTTTTAAAATAAATTGTCATATGATGCCCGGGCTTATGAGTAGTGATTTAAAGCGTGATGAAAAAATGTTTAAAGAACTTTTTAATAATTCAGATTTTCGACCTGATTGGTTGAAGATTTATCCGTGCGTTGTTGTACCCGGAAGTGCACTTGCAAATATATGGAAAAATGGCGGTTATAAACCGTATACGGATAGGCAAATGATTGATCTTTTGGTAAAAGTTAAATCAAATTTGCCTGAATATGTTCGTATTACGCGTTTGTATCGCGACATTCCTTCGACATCAATTTTGGCCGGACCGAAATTATCAAATTTGCGTGAATATGCACAAAAAGAAATGGCAAAAAAGGGCTTAAAATGCAGGTGTATAAGGTGTCGTGAAATTAAAGACGAAGTTATAAATCCGGAAAATTTGGAAATGAAAGTGCTTGAATTCGATGCGTCTAAAGGAAAGGAATTTTTCTTGAGTTTTGACGACGTTAAAAAAGATAAATTGTGTTCGCTTTTGCGTCTTCGTTTTCCTTCAAGTAAGGTAAAATTTGATAAAAATTATCTTTCGGAATTAAATGGTTCTGCAATTATTCGTGAAGTGCATACTTATGGCATACAGACGCCGGTTGATAAGAAGGGGAGTAGCGCGCAACATTTTGGGTTGGGGAGGAAATTGATTGAGAAAGCTGAAGAAATCACGAAAAACGCCGGATATAAAAAGATTGCGGTTATAAGCGGTGTTGGTGTTAGAGATTATTATAAGAAATTTGGATATAGTTTGAGTAAGGCGGGATATATGATTAAGGCTTTGTAGATTATTGATCTTTTGCGCTATTTATTGTATAATATAGTATAATAA
>JBAYGM010000019.1:0-11349 GCA_041666705.1 Candidatus Altimarinota bacterium
GTTTTTTTGCGCCAACGGCTTTTCTAAGCCCAATTTCTCTTGTTCTTTCCGTGACGGTCGTAAGCATCATATTCATAATGCCAATCCCTCCAACGATAAGTGAAATGCCGGCTATGGAGGCGAGTAAAATCGTGAAAGTTTGCGTGATGCTCGATGCCGCGGAAACTATATCGCTTTGATTCAAGACGGTAAAGTCTGCCATGGTTGGATCCGAAATTTTATGACGATCAAGAAGCAATAAAGTTATTTGACTTTGTATATCAGTCATTACTTCAGGACTTTCCGCTTGCACGTTTATTGTTGTCACATAGCTATCTCCTGCAAGAAATTTTTGTGCGGTTGTAAGTGGGACGAAAATCATATCATCCTGATTCCCAAATCCTGTCCCTCCTTTTGTCTTTGTAATGCCGATTATTTTAAATTCATTACTTTTTATACGGATAGTTTGGCCGATGATTCCGGTTGCGCCTTCTCCAAAAAGATCATCACGAACAGAAGGCCCAAGAACGGCAACTTTAGCCGCACTTTTAACATTCTGTTCAGACACAAAAGAACCTTCATCCACTTCAAGATTTTTGACGGCCGGATACGTAGAAGTTACGCCGTCGATTGAAGTGTTTGTATTCGTGCCTTTTGCGGTAACTTGATATCTTCCGGAAACTTCAGCCGCAACCGCTTTTACGGAAGTGACGCTTTTTATTATCGCATCAGCGTCGTCTTGAGTTAAAGTTTTTGCAGAGCCTCTTCCGGAGCTAACTTGAACTCCGGCTCCTCTTTGTGCTCCGGGCGTAACCATAATTAAGTTTGAGCCAATGGATTGTATACTTGATTGGATCGTGCCTTGAGCACCTTGTCCAATTGAGACCATCGCAATAACAGAGCTGATTCCAATAATAATACCGAGCATCGTAAGTCCGGATCGAACTTTGTTTGCAGATAAAGCCGCATAAGTCTCTTCCAATGTATCAATGATTGTCATGGTGGTGGATTATTCGTTTATTTTTAGTTTTTGAATCGCTAACTATTAAACCGTCTCTTATAAGAATTATTCTGTCTGCATGTTCAGCAACGTCATTCTCATGCGTAATCAAAACAATTGTTCTATTTTGCTCAACGTTTAATCTTTGAAAAGTTCCAAGAACTATTTCGCCGGTTTTTGTATCAAGGTTACCGGTTGGTTCATCGGCGAGTATAAGCGCAGGATTATTAACAAGAGCTCGTGCAATTGCAACGCGCTGAATTTGTCCACCTGAAAGTTGATTTGAAAGATGCAGAAAATGGCTTTCATCAAAACCCGCAGCATGCAAAGCGTCTTTTGCCCGCTTCTCTCTTATGCTTTTATCAATTCCGGAATAGAGCAGGGGAAGCATCGTATTGCGTAAAACAGTTGTTCGCGGAAGCAGGTTGAAAGATTGAAAAACAAATCCAATTTTATCTTTTCTAATATCCGCAAGCTCATCATCACTGAATTTTGAAACATCTTTTCCGTCAAGAAAATATGTACCGCTTGTTGGCGTATCAAGCGCACCAAGAATATGCATAAGCGTAGATTTGCCGGAGCCGGAAGGGCCCATGATTGCAACAAATTCACCATTTTCAATTGTGAAACTAACGCCTTTCAAAGCTTGAAATTCTGTGTCGCCGGTTTGGTATGTCTTTGTTATGTTTTTTACTTCGATCATAATGTTAGTGTCGCTTCGCGACGTGTTAGCGTAATGCGCGTACCGCAGCGCCGGTTGAGGAGCTTCTTGTATTGCCGCCTCCAAATAGGCTTGAGGTAGGCGTTGTGGCAGAGGATCCAACTGTTACGGTTCTTGATACAATCTGATCTCCTTCTTTTAGGCCTGAGATAATTTCAGTTGATGTATCATTTGAAATCCCAATTTCAATCGTTTGTTGCTGTGGGGCTTTTAATAAAGTGACACCTTGAACGCCTGTCGCAGTGGATTGAGTATTTGAAGAGTCAATAAATTCAACATAATAAGTATCACCTTGTGATTTTACGGCTCCGTTTGGTATGGCCAAAACATCCTGCTTCATATCTGTAATAATGGCCGCGCTAACACTCATTCCGGGCTTAATTCTTGCATCTTGCGTATCAAAAACAATTTTTACATTATAAGTAACGACGCCTTGAGAAACAGTGCCAAGGGTATCAACTTCACCAACGCTCCCAGTTATTGTTAGATTTTCAACTGCATCAAAAGTTAAAGTGGCTTTTTGTCCTGATTTGATTTTTGCTACATCAACTTCATTCAAAGAAATATTTGCGACGCTTTGTTGTGCAATCATAGTTGCGATTGCAGTTCCGGAAGAAACGTTTTGTCCTTTTGTTACGCTGACTTTTGCGATAATGCCATCAAAAGGCGCTTTTACGGAATAATCAGCCAAGTTTTCATACGCGTCTTGAAGAGCGTTTTGTCTTTGTCTGACTGATAATTCTTGTGATTGTATATCGAGCGCATCCGTGCCCGCTTGTGTTTTTTCAAGCGATACTGTGCTTTCGGCAATTGTTCTTTCTGCACTTGCTATTGTTTCCTTGCTTGTTTGTATGGCTTGTTTTGCCGCAAGAAGACTGGTCAAGCGTGAATTTGCTGTGCCAATATAAGTATTTAAAGAGGCTATATGCGTATCAGCTATGGCAACGGTTGATAATAATCTTTGCGACAATTGATCTTTATAGAACTGAATAAGGTTATTCGCACTTTTTATGGATTCTGCGACTTGCTTTGTAGTCTCATAAGTCTCATCAATGAGAGACTCAATTACAGCCGTACTTGAAGATCTGTTAGCGGTTTTGTAATCAGCAAAACTTTTATCGTATGAAGCTTTTGCGTTTTCATACGTTTGATTGGCGTCAATTCTATATTTGAAAGCTTTGTCTTCATATTTGCCCGCAGCGTCTGTATAAAAATCGATATTCCACTGGCTTGTTGAGCTTGTTGTGTTCTTGAAAAGAATGTCATGCGTATTAGTTATAAGCTCCGGCAAATCAAGAAACGCATTCGAGACAGCATTAAATCCATCTTCATATGCTTTATTTAAATCATCTTCCGCGGAAGATTTTGAAATTTGTGCTTTTGTAAGATTATTTTCAGCCTGCAATAAAGTTAATTTATCCGCAGGTTGTTTTATTTTTTCCAAAGATAATTTTGCGGATTCTAAGTTTGCACTCGCGTCGCGTACCGTTTTCAAAGCATCGGTTGCATTAATTCGCGCAAGAACGGTACCAGATTTAACAACTTGTCCGTCTTGGACAAGAATATTCAATATATCACCCGAAGCCTTTGATTTAACATCAACTTGATTTAAAGAAGAAACCTGGCCAGTTCCGCTGACCGAAACTACAAGCGTTTCTTTTGTAACAGAAGCCAAAACATAACGAGTTTCCGTTGACGTGCCGGGCCTAAATATAAAGTATCCGGCAATAATCAAAACTATAAGGATCACTGCGGTTAACTTTTTTCTTTCTTTTACAAATTTAAGAATCTTTTGAACCATATTCGGGGATATTTAATTATTAAAATTATTTTTTTATAGGCGCAAGTGGTGGCAATTTGTCATCAAATTTGCCGTCAATGACAGGTGGTTCAGGCATAACCCTGATCAATTTAGCCTCGATCTGTGAGCTATCGTCAGGTGAGCCAATCACAACTATAAAATCATCAACTTTTAAATCGGCGGCCTTTACGGAACTTCTCATACTTCTTATTGCGGTATCATCTTTTATAACAACAATCTTTTCAGCATTGTCTTTATCCAAGACTGTAATATTCGGCAATGCTATTTTTATGATTTTGCCGGCAACACCATTTGAATCCAAAAAGTCTCCACCGCGCATCATGCCCATACCAATTCCTCTTTCAATCTGTGAACGTTCACGGGGTCCGCCAAAGTTGCGATAATAGTCCTCACCCCATTTATAAGAGAATCCGGCTCTGTGAAAGCCCATAAACATTCCGGCTTGGAAGATTAAAAGAGCGATTATAACCCCAATAATGCCATAAACTGTAAATCTAAACGCATCTGATTTGAAGAAATTTTTGATGTCCATAATTTTTTTTGGTTAAATTTTATAATTATTTAATCGCACCGGTGAAAGTGCGTTTTTTACATTTTCAGCAACAAATTTAAGTGAAAGTAAGAGTGCAAGTAAAACGGCAAGGAATATTGAAATTTCTGCGATAGGAAGAGATTCTAATAGAGATAACCCAAATTCTTTCCAGTTCGCGAGTACAATTTCGAAATCAGAGAAAATCAGCGAAGCATAATGATAAAAACCTGATTGATAAAATCTTTGCGCGACATTCTGGAAAACAGGAATTATGCCTATAAAAGAGGCAACAGTCGCAATCCCAAAAAGTACAAATCTTATTAAAGCTGAGCGTTTTTGAGCACGTGCAATTTTCATAAATATATTTCTATGAAGATTTTGCGGAGGCTCAATCTGATCCAGGCTTTTCAAAATTGTTTCAAGATTCCTTTTCATATGTATTTATACGGGTTAATTGATTATTTTGGTGCATCAAAAGTTTTCTTTATAAAAAGCATTGCTCGTCTATGCTGGCTTTTAACAGTATGTAAGGGCTTTTTCAGTACTTTGCCTATTTCATCAAAAGTAAGGTCTTGAACGTATTTCAATAATAAAATTTCACGATAAACCGGCGAAAGTTTATTCAATATTTTTTCCGCCAATTTTTTATTTTCAATTTTTCTGATTATCTTTTCCGCAGAATGTTTAGGGTCCGCAAGTGTATCAATAAGAACATTATCGCCTTCCGCGTTTTCAAAATCAGAAAAAACAAGATTTTTCTTTTTTCGCATAAAATCTATTGCCGTATTTCTTGCAATTGTGAAAATCCAAGTCTTAAAATTCTCATCAGGTCGATATGTCTTTATATTTTTCCACGCCTTAAAAAACGTTTCTTGAGTTATGTCTTCAGCGTCTTTAGCACTACCAACAAGCCTATATATAAAGTTATATACGGGTTTTAAGTGAATATTAACAATCTCGCTAAAATCATCATTTTTATTTTTTTTCATCTTACTATTTATACCAGAAAAGGGCTCATTTAGGAAGTATATGCGATTTAGTTGCTTTATTAAATATTTCGTGTATAGTAGTTCATGTTGTAGGATTCTTTAGTTGGTTTTCTTCCTTGCTAGGTTATTTCAACTTAGCGAAAGCAGGGACGTGAAACGCAAAGAAGGTCGCCCTGCACTTTATAAAAAATTAAATCAACAACAATGGCAAAAAAATTGTACGTAGGAGGAGTCTCTTACACAACAACAGACGAAGGCTTGAAAGAATACTTCTCTCAAGCTGGTGTCGTTGAAACAGCCACGATCATCATGGACAGAATGTCCGGAAGATCAAAAGGCTTTGGTTTCGTTGAATTTGCAACAGAAGAAGAAGCTGCAAAAGCAATCGAAATGTTCAATGGCAAGGAATTCGAAGGACGCAAATTGATCGTCAACGAAGCAAGACCAATGGAAGATCGACCAAAAAGAAGTTTTGGCGGTGGATCACGCGGCGGTTTTGGTGGCGGACGAAGAGATTTCGGCGGTGGAAGCAGCAGATTCGACAGATAATCTCACCTAAATTCGAAATTGATAAAAGGCGGAACGCAAGTTTCGCCTTTTTCTTTGCGCCGTTTAAGGTGCTATCCTTGATATTTCAGTGAATTTTTTATATAATCTCAACACAAACTATTTATTATTAACCCTCATAGTATGAAGTTTCTTTATTGGCTAGCTTTAGCGCTAGTAGTCGTAGGAGCTGTAAACTGGGGCTTAGTCGGAATTTTCGGCTTTGACTTGGTCAAATATCTATTCGTCGAATTGCTCGGCGTCGAGCTTGTCGCGACAATTGTTTATATTGTTGTCGGTGTTGCCGGTCTTTATCTTTTGGGAGCATCATGCTGCCATTGTTGCAAATGCTGCAAAGATGATAAAGGTGGCGACGAATGCTGCGGCGGAAAATGCAAATGCTAGCTTAAATTAGCAAAAATCAACTAAAATACGCTTGTGAATAACAGGCGTATTTTTGATTAACTTATTTAAAATATGGCGTTAAACTAACTTCCTTTATTATTAATTTAAATAAAAAATGAGAATAGACACATTTATAAGCGTAAGCGGCGAAGAAAGAGTTTTGGACACAGCAATGGTAACAAGGTTAGAAAAGATCGTTGACGGTATGTCTTTAAAGCTAAATACGAAGCCGGCGACATTTTCAAGAAAAGAAGCGAGAGCTATGGGTGAGCAAATTAGACAAATTCTAAATGCATTGCCGGAATTTGGCGCAACAGAAGCGGAAACAGCTGCGTTTGCATTGGTGAAAAAACATTTGATTTCTGGCGCAGTTATTATTAATCCGGATTGTAGGGAATCATTTGAAGAAGAAGCTACAGCCACGTTAGATAAAGCAGCCCAAGAGATTGGGGAAGCGGCATTTACGCTAGACCTTCTTGTTGAAAAGGTTACTGCTGCAACAGTTGCAAACGAGCTTGACGTTGAGGGCGCATTGGATTTCAGAGAAAGAGCATTAAAGACCTTTGATGAAAAAGGTAGGGCACCGACTGAAAACGCAGAAGAACTTGAAGCAATGAAAAAGCAGTTGGAAGGTATTTTCGGGACAGTTGACGCAGTAATGTCGGTTATGAGACCGATGAGGGAAGGTAAAAAAGACATAGGCGTAATTTTAGAGAAAGGGTCTGAGATGAAGGCATTAGCTTTAACTATGAGCGAGGCAAATAAAGAAGCGTTATTGCCAGAGGATGCAGATCTTTTTGCACTTATTATGCTAAAAATACACGAGGCTGGACAAATGATGGCATTGATAGCAGCAGAACAAGAGTTTACGAAAGAGACGGATACTACAGACGCTGGCGCATTGCTTGCGGATGCGTCTTTTATGCTCAAATCTCTTATTGGCAAAGTCGATCTTCAAAGTAGATCTGCTTTGAAGGGGTTGAGCGTAAAAGCGCCGGAATTATTTATAAGAAATCCGGACAATGGCTACGAAAGGTCATGCGACTGATAATCTATTATATCTTTTCTTGAAAGCTGGCTTGTTGGATATAAAGAATCGGTGCACCCAGTTTTTTGTCAGGTTAAAATTTATCACTTTCCAATTTTAAAGCCAAGCGCTAAAATAAGCGCATGAACATTTTTATAAATCAGGCGGCAGATTTTGTCGGCCAGGAAATTACAATTCGCGGATGGATGTTTAATAAGCGCAGCAGCGGAAAAATCCACTTTTTAGAACTGCGTGATGGGACAGGGGAGATTCAAGGCATTGTTTTTGTTAATGCGGTTTCTCCGGAAGTTTTTGAAAAAGCCGGAAAATTGACGATCGAATCTTCAGCGGCTTTTACGGGGACGATTTCAAAGCATCCAAAGCTGGAAAATACATATGAACTACAAGTGAAAGATATCGAGATTTATTGTGTTGCGCCAGACGATTATCCAATTGGGAAAAAGGAGCACGGTCCGGACTTTTTGCTTGAAAATAGGCATCTTTGGCTACGCAGCAAAAAGCAGTGGGCAAATATGAGAATTAGAGATGAAATTATTTGGGCGATTCGAGAATATATGCATAAAAACAGTTTTACGCTTGTTGATGCGCCGATTCTAACAAAAACCGCGTGTGAAGGAACGACGGATTTATTTCACGTTGAATATTTTGAATCAGACGCTTATTTATCACAATCAGGTCAGCTTTATACGGAAGCCGCGGAATACGCTCTCGGGAAAACTTATTGCTTTGGTCCGACTTTCCGTGCAGAAAAATCAAAAACAAGAAGGCATTTAACGGAATTTTGGATGGTTGAGCCGGAAATTCCATTTATGAAATTTGATGAATTAATGGATTTTGAAGAAGATTTCCTTTGGTATGTTTTGCAAAGCGTTCTTAAGAATCGCAGAAAAGAGCTTGAAGTAACTGAGCGTGACATTTCATTTCTTGAAAATATAAAACGACCATTTCCAAGAATCACATATCACGAAGCAATAAAAATCCTTCAGGAATCGGGAAAATCAGACATTAAAGACGGTGACGATTTTGGCGCGGATGATGAAACATATATTGCGGAGCATTTTAAAGCACCGGTTTTTATTCATAGATTTCCAACATCGTTGACTTCATTTTTTCAAGAACCGGATCCAAATAATCCAAATGTGACGCTGAATGTCGACTTGATTGCGCCGGAAGGATATGGAGAGTTGATTGGGGGAGGATCGCAAAGAAGTTACAATCTTGAGCTTTTGGAAAAACGTATCGCGGAAGAGAAAATGGAAAGAAAAGATTATGCTTGGTATTTGGATACAATGAAATACGGCGGAATGCCTCATTGCGGCTTTGGTATGGGCTTGGAACGCTGCGTGGCTTGGTTAACAGGTTCTCAGCACGTTCGTGAAACAATTCCGTTCCCAAGAACAATAAATAGGATTTGTCCGTAAGGCAGTTCGCCGCAGGCGAACACAGGCCTATATAAATAAAGAGTCGCGGAGCGACACCATTAAATGAATTATATAATCAAATTCCTCTATAAAAACGTTTTGCGTCCGATTCTTTTTAAATTTGATCCGGAAAAAATTCATCGTTTGTTCGTAGAGGTCGGCGGCGTGCTCGGAAGCTTTAATGTAACGCGAAAACTCACGCGAAGATTTTTTTATTACGAAAGCTCAATGCTTGAACAAAAAATTCTTGGCATTGAATTCAAAAATCCAATCGGACTTGGTGGCGGATACGACAAAAACGGAGAAACGTCATCGATTATGCCGGACGTCGGATTTGGATTTATGGAAATCGGTTCAATAACAAATAAGCTAAGCAAAGGTAATGCTCGTCCTCGAATTTGGCGCTTGCCACAGTCAAAAGCTCTGGTTGTGCATTATGGCTTGATGAATGATGGCGTTAAGAAAATACGAACGCGAATAGAAAATAAAAAATTCAGAATTCCACTTTTAATAAACATTGCGAAAACAAACGACAAAACTTTAACCGGCGATAAAGGAATTAACGATTACGTCGAATGTTTTGAACAAATAAAAGATCTTGGTGACGTGATTGTAATTAATATCAGCTGTCCAAACGTATCTCACGAAACTTCGCATATGGATGTCAAAACTTTAGATAAATTACTTGCGAAAATTGATGCGGAAAAAGCAAATAAACCAATCCTTTTAAAAATTGCATCCGATTTAACGCCCGATGATATTGATGAAATGCTAGCGGTTACAGATAAACATAAAATAAGCGGATTTATTGTCGCAAATCTTGCAAAAAGTTGGGAGAAAATTCCGGTTGTTTCACGCGAAATCAAACCTGAGATGAAAGGCGGAATATCCGGAAAACCTGCGGAAAATTTATCAAATATTTTAATTCAAGAAATCTATAAAAAGACGCGTGGAAAATATATAATAATTGGCAGTGGAGGCGTATTTTCAGCCGAAGATGCGTATTTAAAAATTAAACTTGGCGCAAATTTAATAGAAGTTATAACCGGTATGATTTACGAAGGTCCGCAAATGGTCGGTGACATAAATCGCGGACTCAAAAAATTTCTCAAGCGTGACGGATTAAAAAATATTAAACAAGCCGTCGGTACTGGTGTAAAATAAGCGCATAATAGCGAAAACTATGGCAAAAAAATTTATAAAAATATCGATTTTAGCGCTCGCAGAAGAGCAAAAAGTGCGCGATCCCGCGATAATTCTTATTGATAAAAAAGCTAATAGAATTTTGCCGATTTCAATTGGTGAAACTGAAGCAAAGGCGATCGCCGAGGTTATGCAAAAGCTCAAAATCGACCGACCGACACCGCACAGGCTTATGGAAAGTATTATTAAAAAGCTTGGTGGAAAAATCGAAAAAATTATTATAAATAAAATTGAGACCAACACTTTTTATTCGATAATTTTTGTAAAAGTACGCGGTTCTGAAAAGCCTATTCAAATTGATGCGCGTCCTTCAGATGCAATAACTCTTGCGCTTCAGGCCAAGGCGACTGTGTTTGTAGATAGCAAAATTATGGATGCGCTTGCGCAAGACAATCCATTTCAAATCGGCGCAAAAATAAAATTTACAAAAAAAGAGATTAATTACATGGCCGCACTCTTAAAAATCGCCCGCGAAAAAGAAGAAGGCACGGACATATAAGATGGTTATTTCCCCATGGCTTCTTCCAGCATCTCAAATGTGCATTTTTTGTTTGCCGGCGAAATATATCTTCCTGTCAGAACAAACGCGAGTGAAAACCAGCCCCATTTTTCACGAGGGATCAATTGCATCAAATCTTGTTCGATTTTTTCAGGAGTTTTGGCTTTAGTAAGTCCGAGTTGTTGCGATAAGCGAATCACATGCGTGTCAACCGTTACGCCTTCATTTTTTCCAAAAGCAACCCAAAGAACAACATTCGCGGTTTTTCGAGCAACGCCTGGCAACCGCACCAATTCTTCCATTGTTTCCGGCACTTTTCCCCAAAACTTTTCTTCAATCATTTTTGCCGCACCAATAATATTTCCGGCTTTATTCTTATAAAATCCCGTGCTAAATATCTCCTTTTCAAAAGTTTTTAAATCCGCATTTGCAAAATCCTTAACTGTTTTATACTTCTTAAAAAGTGGCTCAGTAACGATGTTAACTTGCCTGTCCGTGCATTGTGCCGACAAAATCACTGCAACCAAAAGTTGTATAGGATTTTCATATTTGAGCTCAATTTTAGGCTCAGGATAAAGTTTTTTCAAAATCTTTATAAGCTTTTTCGCTTTTTCTTGTGTATTCATGACTCAATTGTACACCGTTTTCATATAACAGTTCTCGCAATACACAATTTCCGGACGGTCAGGGGAGTAGGTTGATGTGATTTCTCCGCCACATTTTCCGCATTTTCTATCCCAAAATTTTCTTGGATTTTTTTGATGAAAGCGATCAAAGTGCCTTTGTATCCAATTTCGCCTTGGAATAGGCAAGCCAACTCGACGATAAAATTGTAATTCCGGCGCAGTAATTTTAAACAATTTCCCCGTAATTTCGCATTCAATAGCCGCATTCAAAATATCATCTTTAACGTCTTGAATTTTATCCGGCAAATCTTTTGCTTTTATAATCTTGCTAAATTCCGGCACCGGCGTTTCATAATCTTCCCATTTAAAACCTTGCTTAATTGCTTCGTCTCTCGTCAAAGGATAATACATTTGCGCACTTGTTTTATTATATCCATGCAAAGAAATTTCATATGGCCAGAATTCACCCCACTCCTTGGTTTTTCGCATATGCTCAATGATTTTTGGCACAAGCACGTTATATTCATCTACCGTATATTGCTTATTAAAAATGCAATA